>JAGLHR010000256.1 GCA_023143415.1 Thiomargarita sp.
TTAGCTGATCCTGCTTTGGCTTTTAGCCTTGCAATTTCAAGGCGCTGAGTAGTTACGAAAAGAAAATCTCTCTAATCCTATTAATCTCTTTAAAGTGAAAAGAGTCATTAGAGATTTTTCTCGTTTCCACATCCCTGTTATTATGATGGTGGGCAAAGACATTGCCCACCTAATATACTCAAATTAACTTTTCTCCCCCTCAATTTTTTCGTCAACTTGTTTGAGAATAATACCTGCTAAGGGCGGCAAAGTAACAGGCATAGAATAGGGGCGATCCATCCACGGCTTATTTTCAGCCCTGAGAACGGCACTACCATTACCCACATTGCCGCCTCCATAACATTTCGCATCTGAATTGAGCACTTCTTTGTAAATACCGGGTTGGGGAACACCAATCCGATAATTATGACGAGGCATCGGCGTGAAATTGAGTGCGATGATTAGCTCATCTTTTGGCGAATGCTCAACCTGATTTTTCGCCTCTTCGACTTCATTCTTACGCAAAAAAACCAGTATTGACTGATCCGCATCGTGACAATCAATCCACTCAAAGCCATGCCAATCAAACTCATGCCGGTACAACGCTTCTGATTGGTGATAAAACTTATTCAAATCCTTAACCAGCAGTTGTAACGCTTTATGAAAATCATATTCAAGCACATACCAATCCAACGTATTGGCACTATTCCACTCAATACCTTGAGCAAATTCTGTTCCCATAAAGAGCAACTTCTTACCCGGATGGGTGAACATATAAGTATAAAGTAAGCGTAAATTGGCAAAGCGTTGCCACTCATCCCCCGGCATCTTAGTGAGCATAGAACCCTTGCCATGCACCACTTCATCATGTGAAAAGGGCAATAAGAAATTTTCAGTAAAGGCATATAACATACTGAAAGTGAGCATTTCCTGATGATATTTGCGGTGAATCGTCTCTTTGGACATATAACTCAAACTGTCATTCATCCACCCCATATTCCATTTCAGACTAAAACCCAAACCATCAACATCAGTGGGATGAGTTACTTTAGGCCAAGAAGTCGATTCTTCTGCCATAATCAATACGCCCGGATATTCTCCATGGGCGACTGTATTAAGCTCGCGTAAAAAAGCAATCGCATCCAAGTTTTCACGCCCACCGTATTCGTTAGGAACCCAGTCTTCGCGGGAGTAATCTAAATAAAGCATTGAAGCAACCGCATCCACCCGTAAACCATCAAGGTGCATTTCCTCTAACCAATATAAGGCACTGGAAAGTAAGAAGTTTTTCACCTCATAACGGCTATAATTATAAATCAGCGTTTTCCAATCTAAATGTTCACCTCTTCTTGGATCCTCATGTTCATAAAGCGGTGTACCGTCAAAACGCCCTAAACCATGTGCATCTTTCGGAAAATGGGCAGGCACCCAATCTAAAAGCACACCGATATTATGCTGATGACAATAATCTATAAAATAACGGAAATCCTCTGGCGTACCATAGCGGCTCGTAGGGGCATAATAGCCTGTCGTTTGATAGCCCCAAGAACCATCAAAGGGATGTTCAGTGATAGGCATTAACTCAATATGGCTAAAACCCATATCGGTAACATAATCCACCAAACGTTTGGCTAATTCGCGGTAATTAAGAAATTCGCCTTCTGGTCCTCGTTGCCAAGAACCTAAATGTACCTCATAAATGGAAACTGGTGCGTGTTGCCAATCCCATTCTTTACGTTTTTCCATCCACTCTGTATCTTGCCAAGCATAAGAGACTTTATCCGTCACGATAGAAGCCGTTTTAGGACGTATCTCAAATTGTTGTCCATACGGATCAGACTTGAGAGAAATATCGCCCGTTTCTCTATTACGAATTTCAAACTTATACAAAGTACCAGGGGCAATATCGGGAATGAATAATTCCCAAATACCGTTACTTCCATGAGATCGCATCGGATGTGCGCGTCCATCCCAACGATTAAAATCACCTACCACACTGACACGCGCCGCATTAGGTGCCCACACCGCAAATAACACACCGCATACACCATTGACTTCATGGACATGCGCCCCTAAAAAGCGATAACTGTGCCAATGTTTGCCCTCACTGAATAAGTGCATATCAAAGTGAGATAATTGGTGCGGAAAGCAATAAGGATCATGCGTAATATGTTCACGATGATCTTTATCGCGCCAAATCAAGCGATAGCGATCAGGGATTTTCGCCCTACCCTGCCATTCAAAAATATCCGTATCTGGTACCCGTCGCATGGGCAAATTGCCTTCAGCTATAACGACTTCTTCCGCATTAGGAATATAAGCACGTACCAGAGTATTACGCTTATTAATGATATGTTTGCCTAGCACCGAAAACGGATCATGGTGACAAGCCTCAACGATTTTTTGTCGTTCAGTATCAAGTTTTGGATTTTTCATTTCTGTTTTCTAGTGATTTTGGAGTTAATTTGGAGTCCAACGCTTCAGC
>JAGLHR010000257.1 GCA_023143415.1 Thiomargarita sp.
TTATGGTTGCCCTGAGTCGTTACTTAGGTTTCTAGGATAAAGAAACTTCTTAGCTTTTTAGTTCTTAGTGACTTTCACATTCAGGGCATCTAGTGTTTCAATGGTTATCCCCCCCATAGGTAGTCCTTTCGCACGCTGATATTTCTTCACAGCAAATAGCGTTTGTGAGCCAATAACCCCATCAACTCTTCCGGGAGCAAAGCCAGCACTACGCAGTGCAACTTGTAAACGCTTGATGTTTTCTTGCGTCATGTTGGTTTCGCATAGCACAGGGCGCCATACTAATTCAGACTCGGAGACTTTAACTCGCGTAGAAACCGTTCCATATATCGCTGGCACTTGAGTGTCACGAGTTTCAGCAGGAGCAGTCTGCACTTTTACCCGAATCGTTTTGTATTGTGCGGGAATTTCTACCTTGCGGGTTTGTGCAGGTGTCTTTAACACTTTCATACGCACAGTCTTATACTTGGCAGGAATCGTCACTTTGCGCGTTTGCGCGGGTGTTTTCAAGACGCGCTTACGCATCGTTTTGTATTCCGCTGGTATTTTAGTCTTGCGGACTTGAGCAGCTGTCTTTAAAACCTGTTTACGCACAGTCTTATACTTGGCAGGTATATTGATTGTACGAGTTGTCGCAGGCTTTTTCAGTACCTGTGTACGCACGGTTTTGTATCTAGCGGGTGAAACGACTACTGTACGAGTGGTTTCTGCTCTATTGATCACCTGTTTCGTGATGGTTTTATACGTGGCAGGGACTTCTACTAGACATAAGATTTCACCCGTTTTTTCGTCACGCCTGGTGATTTTACTGATCAATCCGCTACCCTTTTTCCAAACGGTATGAGCAGGTTTATCAATCACTCTTTCTTTCACCGTTTTGTAGGAAATGGGTATTGTTTTCACCGCCGTTACCTTTTCTTGTATCAACACTTTTTTGTTAACAAAAGCGTATTTCGCGGGGATTGTTTTAATGCGTTCGCCAGGTTCATTGACTAACACACGTTCAGTTACCCACTTGTATTGAGCAGGAATGGTTTTAATACGCTCGCTGGGTTCTTTGACCAAGACACGTTCAGTGACCCACTCGTATTTAGCAGGAATGGTATCAAAGCGTTCACCAGCCTCTTTGATTAGCACAGGTTTATTTTCCCATTCGTATTTAGCAGGAATAGTTTTAATGCGTTCACCCGCTTCTGTGATGAGGACGCGCTTTTCCTGCCAAGCGTATTGTGCCGGTCTAACGTTCTGTTTACGGGTATAAGCATCCCGTTTAAGAACACGTTTGCTCTCCGTTTTGTACTTGGGTGAGATTGATACCCGTGCATAACATTCGCCAGGTCGCGCGTTTTTTGGCACTGCTGAAAGACCATGCTGTGATGATGAGGCACCTGTCGTCATTCTCGTCATCCTGTTTGTACTACGCAGACGAGTTTGTTTTTCCTCCTCTTTTACAAGCCTTGCTTTGAGTAAAGCAATTTCTTCATTCTTGCTTTCCACTATAGCTTGTTGTTGTTTGATTTCTTCAGCAACACAGGATTGGGAGCAATTAGTTGGATCCGTTGTCATTGTACTGCATCCACCTAGCGTAAGGCTTGTCAGTACAATTGACAAGGCAAACTTTTTGCTGTTGTCAAATCGTTTTGTCATCATGTTTGATACTCCATTAATTAAGAAAGGTATAAGAACTTTTTAAGACTTTATGTCAAAGGGGGTTGCTATTTCTTTAATAGAAATAGAATATTGGGAATCGTTTGGAATGGCAAAAAATATTTCATTTAATAAATTTTAACTCAATAAAAACAATCATTTAAACTTATAAATGTCTTATTTTTTGACAGCAAATCAGTTTATTTTCTGGCATTCTCAAACGGGCTTTTAGTAAAATGAGTACTTAAAAAACTTGATAATGCGAGTTAAGGGTTTAAAAAATTTTTTAAAATCAAAATGGCCAAAGCTGAAGCGTTGGACTCCAATTGCCAAAGCTGAAGCGTTGGACTCCAATTGCCAAAGCTGAAGCGTTGGACTCCATTGCCAAAGCTGAAGCGTTGGACTCCATTGCCAAAGCTGAAGCGTTGGACTCCATTGCCAAAGCGTTGGACTCCATTGCCAAAGCTGAAGCGTTGGACTCCAATTGCCAAAGCTGAAGCAAAAAGATGACTAAAAATGGGTCATTTTTGAACCAGATATATTTTTAGCAAATCATTCTGACAAGGCTGAAATTGATTTTAATCTATTTTCGTTAAAAACACAATATGAAACTATAATCCCCGCAATAAATCAGCTTGTAAATCTTGAATATCTTCTAAACCCACAGATATGCGAATTAAACCCTCATTTATACCCGCGGCGCGGCGTTGTTCAGGCGTGATTCGGGTGTGAGTGGTACTTGCGGGATGTGTGATGGTGGTTTTGGTATCTCCTAAATTGGCTGTAATGGACATGATTTTGGTTGAGTCAATGACGCGCCAAGCAGCTTCTTTTCCTCCTTTGATTTCAAATGAGACGATACTTCCAAAGCGTTTTTGTTGTTTTTTGGCTAATTGGTGTTGAGGGTGTGAGGGTAATCCTGGGTAGTAAATACGTTCGACGGCTTCTTGTTTTTCGAGCCATTGTGCTAACGCTTCTGCATTGTCGCAGTGTTTTTGCATCCGCAAGTCGAGTGTTTCTAAACCTTTGAGAAATATCCAGGCGTTAAATGGACTCATAGTGGGACCTCCTGAGCGGAGTATGGTAAAAATGTCTTTTCCGACTATTTTTTCTGAGCCGATTACTGCGCCGCCCATGCAACGCCCTTGTCCATCTAAAAACTTGGTTGCGGAATGAATGACAATATCTGCGCCTAAAGATAATGGGGTTTGTAGCGCGGGGGTGCAAAAACAATTGTCAACGGCTAATAAACAGTTTTGTGCATGGGCTATTTCCGCAATAGCTTGTATATCAGCCACTTCTGTCAGTGGATTGGAGGGCGTTTCGAGAAATAAGAGTTTAGTGTTGGGTTGAATAGCTGCTTGCCAACTGTCAAGATCGCTTATATTGACAAAAGTGGTTTTTATATGAAACTTTGATAGAATGGTGTTGAATAGCGTTATTGTTGAGCCAAAAAGGCTTTGCGAGGCGACAATATGATCGCCTGCTTTGAGTACGCCTAAACAGGTACTGAAAATAGCAGCCATGCCTGAAGCGGTTGCCATACAGCGTTCTCCGCCTTCAAGGGTGGCAAGGCGTTCTTCAAAGTTTCGCACAGTTGGATTGGTAAAGCGCGAGTAGATATTACCTGGCTCTTTTTGTCCAAATCGCGCAGCGGCTTGTGCGGCATTCTTAAAAACAAAGCTGGAGGTGGGGAAAATCGCTTCGCTATGTTCGCCTTCATCACTACGCACTTGCCCTGCTCGCACTGCACGGGTGTTAAAACCAAATTCGTTCCAATCAGTCATTTTGTTTTGTCCGATTTTCTTCTAAAGAATTCATAATGCTATAGCAGAGTTCTCGACATCCTTGCTTCGACAAAGCTGATATTTCAAATATTCGCCCTGGCCAATTTAATTCTTCAATAATGGCTTGACAACGTTGTTTTTGTTCGTCGGGTGGTAATAAATCGACTTTATTTAAGAGGAGCCAACGTTCTCGCGCCGCTAATTCTGGACTGTATTTTTCAAGTTCTTGAATAATACGGCGTATATCTTGTACAGGATCATCACTGCTAAGTGGATCCACATCGACTAAATGTAATAATAAGCGGGTGCGTGATAAGTGCTTTAAAAATTGTATGCCTAAACCAGCCCCTTCTGCTGCGCCTTCAATTAAGCCGGGAATATCGGCAACCACAAAACTGCGATCAACTTCAATAGAAACGACACCTAAGTGGGGGTGCAGGGTGGTAAATGGATAATCGGCGACTTTTGGGCGAGCTGCTGTGACGGCGCGAATAAAGGTTGATTTGCCGGCATTGGGTAATCCCAGTAAGCCAACATCAGCTAACACTTGTAATTCTAAGCGTAAGCGGCGCTCATCGGCTGTGGTACCTTTGGTTATACGGTGCGGTGCGCGATTGATGCTACTTTTGAAATGGACATTGCCTAAGCCACGCTCTCCGCCTTTTGCGACTAAGAGTGTTTGTTCAGGCTTGATCAATTCACCTAGATATTCTTCCGTTTCTATATCAAAAGCAAGTGTTCCTACAGGCACTTTTATGTATAAATCCAGACCTTTTTTGCCTGTACATTTGTTACCTTTACCATTTTCGCCATTTTTTGCTTTAAATAGGCGGGTATAACGAAAATCAATCAAAGTGTTTAAATCGGCTTTGGCTTGTAAATATACGTTACCCCCATTGCCGCCATCCCCCCCGTTTGGTCCGCCTTCAGGGATAAATTTTTCGCGCCGAAAACTTAAACAGCCATCTCCGCCTTTACCTGCTGTAACTTGAATAGTGACTTCGTCAACAAATTTCATTTGTGTTTGAGGTGAATGAGAGACCTGACAGGTTTCAAAAACCTGTCAGGTCTTCCTTAACAATTATTTTTGAGGTGAATGAGAGACCTGACAGGTTTCAAAAACCTGTCAGGTCTTAACAATTATTTTTGAAGCGAAT
>JAGLHR010000258.1 GCA_023143415.1 Thiomargarita sp.
ACTTGAACCTCGAATTGAGTTTTTTGAAAACAAAACTCAAACCTCGAATGCCCCTACAACATTTCAGCCTAAAGTTTTTCATCAAAAAACTTTAGGCTGAAATATTCTTATTAATACAGACGAAAATATTCTGATGTAGGGGCAATCCCTTGTGGTTGCCCTGAGTAGATTTTTTTACAGAACATTAATCTTTAAATCATTGATTTAAATAATCTTTTCAAAGTTAAAGTTTTTTCTTTAAAAAAACTTTAGCCTTGAATCTTGTTTGAATCAGTAAATGTAGGGTGGGTAGAAACGAAGTGGCACCATCTGGGTGAAGCGTTCGCTCTACCCACCCTACATTAAAAGACTTGATTTGTTGCCCTGTACAAAGCTGTTTTATTTTAAACCTGTTTCTGAACCCTTTATTTGCATGATAACATTAAAATAATGTCTTATGATACTTATCTGAAAATCAATCAATATCGTGTCAAAATCAGAATTTCTTAATTTTTCACATCAACCTGTTTTATTATCGGAAGTGTTAGAGGCATTAAACTTGCGCTCCGATGGTATTTATGTCGATTGCACTTTTGGGCGAGGGGGACATACTCAAGCGATTTTAAATGGTTTAGGGCCTTCTGGGCGTGTGCTGGCTTTTGATCAAGACCCCGAAGCCGTGCAAGCTGCCCTGTCTCTCACTGATAAACGTTTTAGTATTATCCATAGTCCTTTTGCCCAATTAGGTCAATATATTGAAAAATGCGGCTTCATCGGTAAAGTCGATGGTCTCTTATTAGATTTGGGTGTTTCTTCACCGCAACTTGAAGTCTCAAACAGAGGATTTAGTTTTATGCGCGATGGTCCCTTGGATATGCGTATGAATCCTGAAAATGGCGAAAGTGTAGCACAATGGTTATCTAAAGCAATGGTCAATGATATTGCGGCGGTGTTAAAAACTTATGGTGAAGAGCGTTTTGCGCGGCGCATCGCGCGTGCAATCGTCGCAATACGTGAGCATAAGCCATTAAAAACAACGCGCCAGTTAGCAGATATTATTGCAGCCGCTCATCCCCCCCCTAGAAAGGGAAAACGAGAGGAATTTAAACATCCTGCGACGCGATCTTTTCAAGCGTTACGCATTTTTATCAATCGCGAACTTGAGCAATTACAACAGATTTTACCACAAGTGTTAGATGTTTTAGTGCCAGGTGGGCATTTAGTCGTTATTAGTTTTCATTCTCTTGAGGATCGTATTGTAAAACGATTTATTCGTGATTGTGTTCGGGGCGATGATTTTCCACAAGAAGTGCCAGTGACGAAAGATATGTTATCTCCCAGTTTACGTGCTATTAGTAAGCCCATTTTTCCGACTGCTGCTGAAGTTGCGGCGAATCCACGAGCTCGCAGTGCTGTCATGCGAGTCGCGGAGCGTTGTAAATAGCAAATCACTGAGAGCATGGCACTTAGTAACTGGAATGGTTTCGAGGTTTGAGTTTTTTGAAGAAAAACTCAAACCTCGAATGGTGAATGATTTTCGAGGTATTCTTTTCAAAAAACGAATACCTCGAAAACGCTTTAGCTTTGTTATTTGGAGTACAACGCTTTAGCTTTGTGCGTATTGGAGTACAACGCTTTAGCTTTGTGCGTATTGGAGTACAACGCTTTAGCTTTGTCTGTCCAAAAAACGCCCAAAGCTGAAGCGTTTTCGAGGTTTAAGTTTTTTGAAGAAAAACTTAAACCTCGAACTCCTATTTTAACTCTTAATTCGCATGAATAATTCATCATTGAATAATTCATCATTCATCATTCTCCTTTTGCCATTGTTGATAAATGGGGGATAACACCGCAAACAATTCCTCATATTCCTCCGTTATTTCTTCCTCTTTTTGCGTTTCTATCCACCAACTTCCAATAAAGTCAAGTATTTTATTGCGTAGAGGGTTTTCTTGAGGGAGTGCGAGGAGTTGTGTAATGGCTTGCTCTTGTGTCTTCCCGATACCTAGTAGCCTGAGCCAAAGTGTATCAAACGTGTCTGGAAGACGATCAATGGAAACCAAGCCTGTTTGAAATCCCTCTTCTGTGATATAAACGCCTTGACACCAGTCAGAAAGCTGATTTTTTGCGTTAAAAAGCTCCAACAATTCATCAGGAATATAAGTTGATATAATCCACAAATTTGGTAATTCTTCTTCTGTCAACGGCTCTTTTTCTTCAGCCTTACATTCTTCTTGTAGATTGTCATGCCAAGCAAAGAGTTTCCGTATTCCTCTGCAAATCTCGACTTCAATCGGTGGCATCCTAAAATATTGTAATAAACAATGATTGGAGACCATTTTTCCGAGTAAGCCTAATGTCTTAAAGTCCATTTCGGGCAAGGTGTGGGGCGTAAAGAAAAACTCGACTGGCTCAATTTCCTCGTTTCTTTCTTCAATAATTGGTGTTTCTTCAATAATTGGTGCGTTATTTTTATCGCTTTGTTCCATACAGTTATTAGTTATCAGTTAATGACAGATTGAAAATCTTACGGTAAATCTTTAAAATAGTCAAATCATTTAATGAAAAGAGAAATACAACTGAAATGCGTGTATTAGGCATAGAAACTTCTTGTGATGAAACAGGCGTAGCTGTATATGATTCGGAGCAAGGCTTGTTATTAGGACATGCTTTGCATAGTCAAATAGATATACACGCCCAATATGGTGGGGTTGTACCAGAATTAGCCTCCCGCGATCATGTTCGCAAACTCATACCACTGATTAAAAATTTATTACATGAAAATTTGATAAAACAGAGTGAAATCAAGGGCGTAGCATATACTGCTGGCCCTGGTTTAATCGGCGCATTATTAGTGGGGGCTGCTGTAGGGCGTAGTTTAGCTTGGACTTGGCAAGTGCCAGCTATTGGAGTTCACCACATGGAGGGACATTTACTCGCTGCAATGCTTGAGAAGCCCGCACCGCGTTTTCCCTTTCTTGCGCTACTGGTGTCAGGAGGGCATACTCAATTGGTAGAAGTAATGGCTAGGGGAAAATATACTGTACTGGGAGAGTCTGTCGATGATGCGGCGGGAGAAGCTTTTGATAAAACCGCTAAATTGTTGGGATTAGGTTACCCAGGTGGTCCTGCCATCGCACGATTGGCAGAACGTGGCAACCCTGATGTCTTTCATTTTCCTCGTCCTATGACACAGCGTCCTGGTTTAGATTTTAGTTTCAGTGGCTTAAAAACTTCTGTATTGACCACTTGGCGAGCGCAAGTTCAAAATGAGCAAACTCGCGCTGATATTGCACGCGCTTTTGAAATAGCTGTCATAGAAACTTTGGCGATTAAATGTCGCCGCGCTATACAGCAGACGGGGTTAAAACGTTTAGTTGTGGCAGGCGGCGTGGGTGCAAATCAGCGTTTGCGTACTCGTTTGAGAGAAGTGGCTGATAAAATGGGGGCTGTTGTTTATTATCCTCGTCCAATATTTTGTACTGACAATGGTGCGATGATAGCTTATGCGGGTTCTTTACAGCTTATGGCGGGTCAATCTGAACCTTTGGGCTTTAGCGCGTATCCACGTTGGTCAATGAATGAATTAAAATGATTGTAACTACTCAGCCGTTAGCCTTGAAATGTATCCTATCAAAATTTGGTGGTATCTCTTAATGTAGGGTGGGTAGAAACGAAGTGGCACCGTTCCGTTGAAAAAAATGGTGGGTTTCGCTCTCGC
>JAGLHR010000259.1 GCA_023143415.1 Thiomargarita sp.
GCGTTGCGGGACGCAGAGCGTCCCTGAATGGATTCCCAAACTCTGTTTGGGAACCAGAAAATGAATGGATTCCCAAACAGAGTTTGGGAACCAGAAAATACATACCACTATTCTAAAAATGAGGATTAACCCATGCTAAAAATCCCAAAGAAACACCTCCCGTTGACAATGATGCTACTAGGCACACTACTCGCCAGCCTCAGCACCATTGTCAACGCAGATACACTGGATCGCCAAGTTATCTCAGCCGGTGGCGACCGTATGGTAGCCAATGACAATGCCATCACTTACACCTTTGGGCAACCTTTTGTTTTCCCCAATTCTTCACCACTACAGACAGGGTTTTTAGCCTCCCAATCTGGTGAAATTGTCAGTGAATGTGATACCAGTCAGGCACAATGGGCTTGTGTTGAATTTAAAGGACTGAAAGAGTCTTATAAAATAGGTGAGGCCATTCAGATAGATATTGCCCTCAACGTCAAGGCGGATCGTTTTAATCGTGTTGACTTATGGACGGCTATTCAATTACCATCCGGTCATCTTTTGTTTAAAACGGATTTGCTCGTTAATTCATTTGCGCCGACACCTCAAGCATTTAAGAAATCTTTGGAAACGCTGGCGCTTTCTCATCGTTTTTTGGATTTGGAACTGATGCCAGGTTTAGGCGGCACTTATACTTTCTACGCGCTTTATGTGAAAGAGGGAGCAAATCCATTGGAACATTTGGATGATCTTGCGTCTATCCTACGTTCTGAATTTGTGATAAAGACGACAACATTAGCAAGTGAGTAGTTGAAAAACCTCAGAGGTTTCCAAAACTTCAGAGGTTTGCAAATTTCGATTCACGAAAAACCTCTTACGTTTTTTTATTGGAAATGCGAATTAAGGAATGAAAATTTAATAAAACACAAAACTAAACCTTGGCTTTAAAAGTGTCGGATATTATTGAATTCTCATTCCTTAACGTAGCCTACTTACACCGCATTTCCCTCATTTTCAAATTGAAGTAATTCATCTAATAATTGATCACAGATTGTGACACTTTGCCTATATCCATCACAATCAAGTAGAAAATTAGTTCTATATTCCTCTGCACAAACCGTAATCACTTGTAATGCCATAAAATATTTCGTTTTATCTGTTTTAAATTTTGTATTTGCAATTACTTCTTCTAATAATCTTTGCAATTTATGGCTTTTACTGTAGGAACCAAATTGACTTTTCATTTCCAATAAATGTTTAAAAAATAATTCGAGCATTTTTTGGTAATGAAAACATTCAATTGAACAATCTTTAATGTCTGTTGTTGCTAAAATATCTATTGCAACGGCATGTTCCCAAGACTTGCCGGCTAAGTTTTCAATGTTTTTGAATTTTTTGAATTTTTCTTGATACATATTTCTAAGTCAATTTTAACCGTCTGATTTTCCGAATTTGGAAATTAATCATACAGTAAATAATCGGAATTATAAGAAGGCAGGTATTCGCGGTGAAGGTTGAAATATACTTTAAGGAATGAGGATTAAATAATCTCCTAAAGTTTTATCAAACCTGTCAGGTATTCAAGATCTGACAGGTTTAAGTTTTGGGTTTTATAAAATCCTCATTCCTAAGTACATTTTTAGTAAGGGCAATCCTTTATGGTTGCCCTTTTTTTTCATCCGAAAAACGCTATATAGATATTCAGAAAAATAACTTCACACGATAACCTGTCAGGTCTTGAATACCTGACAGGTTTTTTGAAGTTATTTACCTGAAAGTCTATAGCTAACTGAGTAGTTACTATTTTAGTAGAATAAAAAAAACCATCTTCATCGAACTCCATTTTCCGTCAAGAATATTTTTTTTCACGGTTTTATAATAATGATATTTTCTGTATTGGGTACTATCATGTCGAGTTCCTGGCGGGCGATTGTTTCAATACGATTATGTTGTATTAATACACTTTTTTTCAACTGTAATTGCCCATAAGAAACATCAAGCACATCCCGTTGTTGTTGTATTTTTTGTAACTCTATGAAAAGCATACGATTTTTATGTCGCATTAACACTATTTGGACGGCTGATACAAACAGGGCAGAGGTTAATAAAACAATCAATATAAATTTCAGCTTGAAAAAAGACAACACTTTCATCTATTAAGTTAGATTATTCATTTAAAACAATACCTGCCAGGTTAAAACGAAACATGGCAGCGACTTTATTTTGACTTTGACTTAAATTTGAAGCGAAAGTGATTTCTTGAGCATTCCTAAGTCAGTCAATTCGTTGTATTCAGCCGAGGTAGAGGAATGTTTTTAATAATTTGTTCCTTAACAATAGGCTGTTTTTTATCCTCTACCTTTTTTTCCTCCTCTGGAACAGATTTGAACAATTTAGGCATAATGAAATAACTTGCGATAGCTATTGATGCCAAGATTAATAAAAACAACCATAAACGGAATTTACTCCGTTTGCCCCTAAAAGAATTTGTACTGTGAATTTCTCTATCAAAAGAACTCTTCATTATTTACCTGTTGTCAGTTATCAATTACATCAAGTTTCATGTCTCAACTAAAGCCAAACCTGAGCCATTTTGAAAACCTGTCAGGTTTAGTTTTGTGTTTTATTAAATTTTCGTAACTACTCAGCCTTGAAATCAATTTCAAGGCGGAGTCGTTAAAAATTTTCATTCCTTATAACAACATTTTAAGCCCTACTACTGCCAAAAATACAGCAAAAAATTTTTTCAGAATGTTGACAGGTACAGTATGGGCTAATTTTGCCCCCAACTGTGCAAACAATAAACTGGTTGGCACAATGGCAAGGACTGCTGGCCAATAAATATAGCCCGTCAAGGCAGGTAACTCAGTTATCTCCCAACCTGTGATAATAAATCCAATTGTCCCCGAAATGGCAATCGGAAAACCACAAGCTGCTGAAGTGCCAATTGCATTGCGAATGGGAACATGGCACGCTAATAAAAAAGGAACAGTCAGTGAGCCACCTCCTATACCAACTAAAGCGGAAATGCTACCTATTATTGTACCCATAATGCTTATCGCTAAATCGTTTGGCAACTGACGATAAGAGGCAGGTTGTGTTGAAAGACTCAATTGTACCGAAACGAATAAAATAAATAGTGCAAATATGACTCGCAAAGTATCGCTCGGCAACAGATCAGCAAAGATAGCTCCCAGTGCTGCCCCAATAATGATACCAGGTGTCAGTCGCCAAACAATTGACCAAAGCACCGCTTTGTGTCGCTGATGAGCAATAATAGAAGAAAGTGATGTGATCACGATGGTTGCAAGGCTTGTACCTATAGCGATGTGCATGAGACTCGCTGCGGGTATTTCGGGATATTGTCCAAAAATCCATACTAACATTGGAACAATAATAATGCCACCACCTACTCCTAACAAACCTGCTACTGTGCCTGCGATAATGCCTAATAATAATAAACTTAAAATATCCATGAGATATATCGTTGAATCCATCCCACTATTATTCAACGACAAAGATTGTTTATAAGAAAGTATTGATAAAAAAACATTAAAAATCAAAGAGTTAATAAAATACCGATTCTCCTATTTTATAAATAATCCTTGTCGTTATTGTGCTTGTCGTTATTGTGTTTGGGTTAAGTATTAGTGGGATAGGTTCGTTTAATATTTAAAAAATAGTAACTACTCAGGGCAACCACAAGGGATTGCCCCTACATCAGGGCAACCACAAGGGTGTGCAGCCTACATCAGGGCAACCACAAGGGATTGCCCCTACATCAGGGCAACCACAAGGGATTGCCCCTACATAAGAATATTGTTGTAGGGGCAATCCTTTATGGTTGCCCTGAGTAGTTACAAAAAAATAATGTTTGCCCTTCTGAGGATAAACAGTTTACAATTTGACTTTCAAATACAAATATGTGCTAATGAATATGAAAAAATGGGGTTTCTTATTATCAATAATTATATTATTAACGAGTTGTCAACTTCCTCAACAGGAGAGCTTACGTTTTGGCTTATCAACGGCACCTGTCAGTTTAGATCCACGTTTTGCGACAGATGCGGTATCGACACGCATTAATCGTCTATTATATCGTGCCATTGTGGATTTTGATGAGAAATCGCTCCCTATTCCAAACTTAGCGACTTGGGAACTAATCAATCCAACACAATATCGCTTTTATTTAAGTGGCGAAGGGCGACAATTTCATGATGGTACGCAATTGACGACTTATGATATCAAAGCGACTTATGATTTTATTTTGGACGAAAACAATGCCTCCCCCCATCGCGGTTCTTTGACTTCAATTGCACAGATTAAAGTGTTAGATACCGATACGATTGATTTTATACTCAATAAACCAGACGCTTTATTCCCTGGACGTTTAGTGGTGGGCATCGTTCCAGCCGCCCTGATCAATAATCAACATCCATTTAACAAAAAACCTGTTGGCAGCGGGCCATTTGAATTAGTGCAATGGTCTCAATCTAGTCATTTGTACCTAAAGCGGCGCCGTGATGGAAAAGTGGTTGAATTTTTAGAAATCAAAGACCCTGTTGTTAGGACACTTAAACTGGTGCGTGGTGAGATAGATCTTTTACAAAACGATTTATCGCCAGAATTAGTCAGATGGTTGACAAACCGCACTGAGATCAAAGTCACAAAGGTTCAAGGTACAAATTTCACCTACTTAGGTTTTAATCTGCAAGACAGCATTACTGGACAATTTGTTATACGCGAGGCGATTGCGCTGGCCATTAATCGTGAAGAAATTATCCACTATGTGCTTGGTAATGCCGCTCGCCCTGCGAGTAGTTTTTTATTACCGCCGACGCATTGGGCAGGGCATCCAGGTTTGCCGAGTTATCCCTATAATCCTGATAAAGCCCGTGCTTTATTGGTGAAAGCGGGATTTACCGCGAAAAATCCTTTAAAATTAAGCTATAAAACGTCTAGCAATCCATTTCGTATTCGTGTCGCCACTGTACTCCAGCAACAATTAGCATCTGTGGGCATTGACATGGACTTACGCACTTATGATTGGGGGACATTTTACGGTGATATTAAAGCAGGGCGTTTTCAAACGTACAGCCTATCATGGGTAGGTATTAAAATGCCCGATATTTTCCGTTATGTTTTTCATAGTAGCGCAGTACCTCCTAGCGGTGCCAATCGAGGGCGTTTAAATGATCCAAAAATAGATGCCTTGATTGATAAAGCAGAGCAAGCGACAACGCTAGAAGAACAAGCCACGTTATATCGTGAATTACAAGTCTTGCTTTTTAAAAAATTACCTTATGTGCCATTATGGTATGAGGATCATGTTTTGGCAATACGTCAACGAGTTAAGGGCTATACTTTAGCAGTGGATGGTAATTATGATGGACTCAATATAGTGACTTGGTAACAAGTCGTTCTTATTAATTATTAATTATTAATTATTAATTGAGGTTATTGCAAAATTCTTATTAAGAATTTTGCAATAACCTATAAAAAAATGTACTCAGCTTTATTAAAAATTTCACGCAGACGCTAAGGAATCAAAAATCACCTTGATGAAATGATGAATATTGTCATTCAAGTTTTTCTTCAAAAAACGATTGAGTTCCTTTGCGCCTTTGCGTGAGCAACACCTAAGACTGAAGTAGTTACAAAAAAATAAAAATAATCATGTTTTCAGAATTAAAAATAAGCACTAAACTGTACCTCAGTTTTTGGCTAATGATAATACTTGTTGTTACTGTGGGAATACTCACTCTCTTTCAAATGTATAGCTCGTACAAACTCCTCAATCGGTTACATAGTCATCCGGTGGTTATAAATAATGTTGTGTATGAGATCAATCTCAATATTGTTAACATACAAAGCCGATTGAAAGAGATTATTTTCTTAAAAGATACCGCAAATATAGAAGTGGCAAGACAGGCGATTACTTCTTCTAAAGAGACAATCTTTCAAAATTTTGAAATGATTGAAATACGCTTTAGAGGTAATAAACAGCCCTTTGACAATGTCTCCATGCTATTTAAAAACTGGATATCTATTCTTAATGAAATCATCGCGTTGCAAAAAAAAGGGGTACTTGATAAAGCAACAATCATTTTTAATGGAAAAAACATTCAACACTTTATCCAGTTAGAAAAAGCATTGAAAGGGCTGACTAACTCGACGAAAAATCAAGCGGATCAATTTTTGGAAGAAACCAATTCCCAAACGAAAAACACTTTATGGATTTCCATTATAATGATGGTTATTATATTTAGTGGTATATGGATAGTGTTTATTATTTCAAGCAGGGTTGCCCAAACTGTCAATTTTGGTCTTGGAGTTGTTGATGCACTAGCGAAAGGTAATTTAACTCAGCAGATTAAATGTGATAGCAATGTTGAAACGGAAAAATTATTGCAAATACTTGACAAAATGCAAATTAAGTTGGGTGAACGTATTAAAAAAGTAGAAAAAGTAGAAATACATTTGCAAAAACTTGAGGAAGAAAAAAGCATTGCCGAGAAAAATGAGCGTATTGCTGAAACTAAACAACTTATTGCCGAACAGGCTTTACAGTCTAGCCGTGGTGCGGATACTATTTTTAGCAGTCTCTTATTTACAGATGGCTCAGAGGGGCTATCTCTTCTATATGACGATAGTGATTCAGAAGGCTTGACTGATAACTAAATTTTTTCATTCAAAAGACTATGATAGCTATAATAGAAAATGAGCAAATTGATGAATCTATTTCTTCTAATACGCTTGACTCATCGAAGAGTGAAAAGAGTGAATTGAAGAGTGAAAAAAGTGAGTGGAAAAAAATCTCTTTAGAATCTACCTTGACATTGCCACAATTAATTGATTTTAAAAAACAATTACATCAATATCATGGTTCAAGAGTTCAATTATCTGGGGAAAAGGTTGAACGGATAGACACTGCCGCCCTACAATTATTGTTGGCTTTTATAAATAGCCCTGATATCACTGTGGGTTGGATAGAGCCTTCCCAAGAACTGTGTCAAGCTGCTTCTTTGCTTGGCTTAAATTCCCATTTAGGCTTATCTTCTTCTTGTCATTCCTAGAAATATCGCCTTTATCTCTTTTGGAGTACAACGCTTTAGCTTTTTGCCGATATTTTTTTTATAATTTATTGATTTAAATCACTTTTAATTGTTAGAATCAGAATTAACAGAATATTCGAGGCTAAAGTTTTTTAAAGAAAAACTTTAGCCTCGAATAGAATTAACAGAATTTAAAACCTTTTATCTGATGTTACGCAAAGCTATTCTATTCGAGCTTAGAAATCCGATTTTTTGAAAGGATTTCTTAAACATAGTGCGTAACATAGTGCGTAACATCAGCTTTTATGTTTTTGAAGTTTAAGTTTTTTGAAGAAAAACTTAAACATCGAAATGAAAACTCACTTTATTTTGTAACTACTCAGCCTTGAAATTGATTTCAAGGCTAACCGCTGAGTAGTTACTTTATTTTTAATTCTGAAAATTCTGATTCAAACAAAATATATCTTCTGTACAAAATTTTTTAACTTGAATAAAAAAAATGTGGGATAAACTTGTTTCATTTATCAACGCGATCATTATACATGCCCTCTTGTTGGTTATAATGTTTTTTATTATTGCGCCCTCAACACCTAAACAGACTTTATCGCCTACACCCAAGCATGTCATGCAAGCAGTGACGATTGATGAAAATCAATGGCGGGCGGCGATTCAACAGAGGAAAAATGATGAAAAGCGTCAATTTCAGCAACTACGATCCCAACAACGTCAATTAAATCGAAAAAAACGACAGATTGAAAAAAAAGAGCGCAAAGAAATATTGCGCCTTGATAAATTACGCCAACAACAAAAACGAGAGGAAGAACGATTAGCAAAACTCAAACAACGTCAAAAAGCGGAAGCGAAAAGACGAGAACTTAAACGCCAAAAAGCCGAGCAAGCGCGTTTGAAAAAAGAGGCTTTAGAAAGAAAAAGAATAGCCAAAGAACGTGAAAGAAAAAGAATAGCTAAACGTAAAGCAGAATTGGCACGTTTAGCAAAAATGAAGGAAAGAAAAAAAGCTCAAGAACGTGCGCTCGCCGAAAAAAAACGGATGGAACAAGCGAAGGCAGAGGAACAAGCGCGTTTAGCCGCGGAAAGAAAACAAA
>JAGLHR010000026.1 GCA_023143415.1 Thiomargarita sp.
TTGCCCCTACATCAGAATATTTTCGTCACTCAACATAAAAATATTGTTGTAGGGGCAATCCTTTATGGTTGCCCTGAGTAGTTACTTGATTTTTAATTCTGAAAATTCAATTCGAGGCTAAAGTTTTTTAAAGAAAAACTTTAGCCTCGAATATTCTGAAAATTCTGATTCTAACAATAAAAAATGTCCTGTACAAAGAAAACTTATGCTTCAGTACTTATCCTTTTTTATAAATAATCCTTGTAGTTATATTGTTTGGGTTAAGTATTAGTGAGATAGGTTCATTAATCATGGAAATTCGTTAATATTCTTAAATAAAATGAACATAAAAACACCTTCACAACACGGCGCAATTCTTATTATCGTTTTATGGTTTATTGTCATTGTGACTATTATTGTAGCTGTTTTAGCAAATGAAACACGCTTATCAGCACAAGTCGTTTTGCATAATAAAATCGGATTGCAAACATGGAGTGATACCCTTAAAGCATTACGAGCAGCGGAAATGGAATTGCTCCTCAATAATCAACTTGAAGATCCGCCTGACACAGATGTTCCCTTGACTAACTTTCAAAAAAAGCTTCGTTTTGATGGGCGGGTACTTGATTTAGCTTATCCTATCCCTGAGACAGTCACTGTTCGCATTTATGATCATGCCGGTAGAATTAATCTGAAAAAATTATCTTTGCAAAACTTGAAGCGATTACTAAAAAAACGCATTGGTAATGACATAGAAAAAATGGGTGTTTTATCAGATGCGTGGCAAGATTGGACTGATCGTGATGATCTTAAACGGCTTAATGGTGCTGAAAAAGACTATTATGAAACCTTATCTCCGCCTTATGAACCCCGTAATGCTCCTATAGAAACGGTGGAAGAATTGCTGTTGATTAAAGGTTTTGCTGAAGTCTTTAAAGATGTTGAAATGGATACTGTTTTCACGGTGTATGGTAATAAAGCTCGTATCAATCCCAATTTAGCAACCCGTGAAGCCTTAATGTTATTAGGTATTGATGAAGAAAGCGTTAATACTATCTTAACTCAACGCCGTGAACAAGAATTTAAATCATATAATGATTTTAATGAGTTTATGGAACCCGAACAATTGGCTGAAATTCAACCCTGGCTAAATTTTCGCTCTACAACTCGTTTTTATACGATAGCTGTACAAGTTAAAAAGCCTGAAGAAATTGAAAAGTTAGCCAATGATGATGATGATAAAAGTGATAAAAATAATTCCAATGAATCATCCGTTCCCCAGCAAGAAAAAGAGCAGGCTTATATGATTACTGTGCAATTCAGAGGCACTAATCGAAAGCCAAAAAAATTAATGGTTAATCCTTATGGCGTTTTACCAGATACTCGCCATGAACATTTATTTAATGATGATGATTGAAAATGGGAAAGAATGAAACCAACTATTTTGGATGGGCGTTAGACATTGCGCTTCTTAACTGATAGAATTAGACTTGCAAAGCGAAGGGTAACTACTCAGCGGTTAGCCTTGAAATCAATTTCAAGGCGAAAAGTTAAAGTCTGCTAAAGCAGACTAATTTAGCTGAGCCTGCTTTAGCTGTCAGCCTTGAAATTGATTTCAAGGCTGAGTAGTTATCAAATATACTCCATTTTAAATTCATGAGATCAATATATATGAAATTGAAAAAAAAAATCCGTAAAGCCGTTTTTCCCGTGGCTGGCTTAGGCACACGTTTTTTACCAGCCACGAAAGCCAGCCCTAAAGAAATGTTACCCATTGTTGATAAGCCTCTCATTCAATATGCTGCTGAAGAGGCTGTTGCCGCTGGCATCGAACAACTGATTTTTGTCACAAGTACGAGTAAACGGGCTATCGAAGATCACTTTGATAAAAATCAAGAACTTGAGAACGAGTTAGAACAGCGTGGCAAATTAGATTTATTAGCAGTGACAAAGCATATTGTACCCCCAGGGGTATCGTGTATTTATATCCGCCAACCAGAAGCATTAGGATTGGGTGATGCTGTACTCTGCGCTAAACCTGTGGTGGGTGATGAACCGTTTGCTGTTATTTTAGCGGACGATTTGATTGATGGCGCAGAATCTCCTTGTTTATCGCAAATGATGAAGATTTATCATGAACAGCATTGTAGCATCATTGCTGTTGAAAAGATTCAACAAACAGAAACCGATAAGTACGGTATTATTGAACCCGAAGACTTATATGATGGCGTGTTGAAAATCAAAAGCATTGTGGAAAAACCCGCGCCTGATAAAGCACCTTCTACACTGGCGGTGGTAGGACGTTATTTGCTCACACCAGCGATTTTTAGCAATCTTGAAAAAATCGAAAAAGGGGCGGGAGGTGAAATTCAATTGACTGATGCGATTGCACTCTTGTTAGCAGAGGAGCAGGTGTTATCTTGTCAATTTGAAGGCATACGTTATGATTGTGGTAGTAAATTAGGCTACCTCAAGGCAACAATTGATTACGCTTTACAACACCCCAATTTACGCACAGCGTTTAAAGAACATTTGTTACATGTTTGTCAGCAATATAAATCATGTTGATAAGGAATGTATTTTAAACTGCTTTAAAATCAAAGCGTTAAATTATCCGTTTTGGATTGCAACGCTTTGGCGACTTCAAACTTCCAAAGCTAATGTTGAATCAGACCTGACAGGTTTTGGAAACCTGTCAGGTCTAGTCGTCGATGTTGAATCAGACTAGTCGTCGATGTTGAATCAGACCTGACAGGTTTTGGAAACCTGTCAGGTCTAGTCGTCGATGTTGAATCAGACCTGACAGGTTTTGGAAACCTGTCAAGTTGTCGATTTTGAGTTAAATACATCATCTTGTAGGGGGCATTCGAGGTTTTCGTTTTTT
>JAGLHR010000260.1 GCA_023143415.1 Thiomargarita sp.
ACTTGAACCTCGAATTGAGTTTTTTGAAAACAAAACTCAAACCTCGAATGCCCCTACAACATTTCAGCCTAAAGTTTTTCATCAAAAAACTTTAGGCTGAAATATTCTTATTAATACAGACGAAAATATTCTGATGTAGGGGCAATTCCTTGTGGTTGCCCTGAGTAGTTACAAATACCACAATATTTATGTCATGTCTGCGATGGTGGGCAAGTGTTGTCTTTCCAGCCCTGCCCTTAAAATAGGGCGAACTTAAAAACGAACTTAAAAACCTCAGAGGTTTTCAAAACCTCTGAGGTTTGACTCCTTATATTCCTTCTACCTCTTCAACAACCGTTTTGATGTATGCAATAACACGTCTGTTCTGTAGGAAATCGGCAGAACTCCGTTCTTGAACAACGACGAGACTTTCTTCACCATAGCCTACAGCACTTAGACGTGAAGGGCTAACATTAAACCTATTAATCAACACCTGACGAACTGCATCCGCTCGCCGTTGAGAAAGTTTCTTGTTGTGCTTATCATTTCCACGACTATCTGTATGCCCTTGAATTTGTGTACGGACACTGGGATACTTTTGCATAAAATCTGCAACTTGTTGAATTTCATAGAAATAGTCTTTTTTCACGACCGCTTTATTTGTGTCGAATAAGACCTCCAACCGTATTTCTTTCGGCTCTTTTAGAATACGGCAACCAGTGACTTCCATTTTCCAATTTCCAGGCGGCGTTCCCGGACACTTGTCTTCGCAATTATTGACCCCATCGTCGTCATTATCCAATGTACAAGGATCAACTGGCGTTGCTATGACTGCTGCTGGTATTTGCGCGGGTGGCGGAGGGGTGGCGGCACCGAATTGGTACAACAATCCAACCTGAACACCATAATCAGTGTCCTCATTATCGAAATTGTGAAAACCACGAATATCACCTCGAAGCGACAGATTCTGCGTCAGTTTTCGCTTAATACCGAACCCCATGTTCATCATGTCATCATTTTGACCGAATTGGGGGTCTTGCTCAATTTTCGCGTAACCCATGACAAGGTATGGTGACCAAGAACTATTGAGATCAATGTTAAAGATACCATCTAGGCGGTACATATCAATATCTGCATCATCACCCTCATTTTGAAATTTCACATCTCTGTCAAACATTGAATCGCGGACTTCAGACATTAGCCTCGAATAGCTGGCTTCAAGTGCAAAGTTGCGGTTGAATTGATAACCCATGCCTATTCCCAAAAATGAAGCATCGTCAGCATTATTGTTACTATCATGACCATTGTTGCGATCATTGTCAAAGACATAATACCCCGCATGTGGTCCTATATAAAAGCCTTGTTCTGATGCAGACGCTGGAACGACTGCCGTTCCAGACAATAGTAGAGCACCCAGTATGGCTGGATAAGTTTTACGTTTCATCAATTTTTCTCCGTGGGTGGATTTCAATTTTGACAGAAAGTCTTTTAGATCATACACCCGTATTATGGTTTTGAGGTTTTAGTTTTTCTTTAAAAAACTAAAAACTCGAAAAGTGTAAATAGCAAATTTCCAATCTCACCTGTTCTCAAAAACAGCAAGCATTTAACCCCCGTTTTTCTGATTATTTAACTATGCAAAAAACTAACCAAATAATGAATGAGAATAATAGTTAAGTTGCCCTTGTTTATATTAAGTCAGACTTATGCACCCAAACATCAATATTTTGCGTAACTCTTATTAACTGATGTTACGCACTATGTTTCCAAGATGTTTAAGAAGCGGCGAAACGATATTTAAGAAATCCTTTCAAAAAATCGGATTTCTAAGTTTGAATAGAATCGCTTTGCGTAACATCAGTTATTAAGTATAACAAGGTTTAATAAGCATAACAGATTTGTTGAAATTACCCAAACTTTAACTGTAATTCTACTTCATTTAAGTACACAACAATTTCTTCATCCATTATTTCCAATAGACTATAATATATAAGTGACGAGTTTAAATTCATCACATTATCACAATCACAACAAAAGGAAACCTATTAATTAATGAGTGACATTTTTACGACGACTCGCTGCTCTCTCAGAGCAAGTTGATGAGCAACTGCATGAACTAGGCAAAGGCGATGTACTTGATGATAGCAAACGAAGTGAAACTCAACAGTTTTCAGTGTACGCACGGATGACGATTTTCCACCTAAGCAGCGCAAAGACATTGAAGACAACACTAAAAGCCCCTTTTACAAGAGTTTGCAGAGAAGGCGAAAGAAATGCTCTGCGATGCAGAGAGTGATTTGCGAAAGGATTATGACTTGCTTGGCGAAGTTGATAAAGTGACGCTTTTAGAAAGATTTGCTATTGGCAGTGATGGGTTTTTCTGGGGTTGCAAGTTTTAACGGTTGCCATCACTGTCTATATTATTCATATTGGATTGAAACCGTTTGCTGAAAAATATTGCAGTAAATAGGTTTATCGTTTACAAGTTCCCAATTCTCTCTTTGGATTTGACAGTTTAAAATTCAAATGTGAAGATTTTCGTGGAATGTTTATGTGATTTATCGTTTGAAACTTGGTAACTACTCAGGGCAACCAT
>JAGLHR010000261.1 GCA_023143415.1 Thiomargarita sp.
TGGCATTGTGACGTAGGGTGGGCAAGGTTCTTTTAGTGCAACGGCTTCCTTATTAAAAAAGTGGTGCCGTTGCACCAAAGTTGCTCACCCTACATTAACTAAAAGGGAATCGAAATGGATGAACTGATAGAACTTGAAGATGAGGAGTTGAAGAATATGGGTTCGATTAATCACAGCATTGTACAAGCCAAGATAACCGGGCTATTACTTAATGATGAGAGATTCACGCCGGCTGTCGAATTAAGTTTGGATATAAGTCAAATCGATCTGAGCCAATTTGGACTCAAGGCTAAAGAGGAACTTAAACCGGATCTGTGCCTTTATCAAGGTCGTCGTGAACTGAGTCTTCCAGACGACATTTTAAAAATGACAGAAATGCCTTTGTTGGCGATTGAAGTTCTGTCACCCAAGCAAACAATTGATGAGATTTTAGCCAAGTTTAAAGCCTATTTTACGCTTGGCATTAAGTCATGTTGGTTGGTGACACCCGCAATTAGGGTGATAGCTATCTATTCACAGCCATCAAACTTCAAAACGTTTGGTATGAATGATACTAAAGTGATTGATGAGATTATGGATATTCACTTGCCCATTCAAAAGATTTTTGGATGGTAGTCAGCTTATCATCTTGCCCACCATTTTGCTTATCATCTCGGTGGGCAACAAAAAGACGTTGCCCACCCTACATTAACTGAGTAGTTACCTTATATACAATCCTTGTCGTTATTCTTGCTTTCGCTTTGAACAGAATTTTTATTGATTTTTCACTTGATATTGGGTTATAATTATCACCGTTTTTTTTTCAATTCATGAACGCAAAGCGTTCCTACAACAAGGAGATAAACTATGAAAGACATTTCGTTTGCTATCATTATCGGCACTGTCATCACTGTCGTCGGTTTATTTATTGAAGATCGGTTTTTTAATGACTCAGAACCTCCAATAATACAAGTTCAAACCTCTCGTGATATAGGGGGGATTGCTGATGATGAAGCTGAACAACAAAAAGCTGATGATGAAGCTAAACAACAAAAATTCGTTAAAAAACAGAAAGTTGGCGTTAAAGATTCACCCATTAGCGTTAAAATCCAATATCTTTATCGTCATAAACAGGGCAAAGCGTTTAAAACGCTAACCAACGATGTCGTATTACATTCTGGTGATTACTACAAGATTGTATTTACGCCCACTGAAACCACGTTCCTTTATATTTTCCAAAGAGGTTCATCAAGCAATATTTTTCGCTTATTCCCGATGAAGAGCTTTAAGGGCGTAACCGTTAATAACCAGAATCCCGTTCAAGCCAATGCAGAATACTATATTCCTGCAAAAGGCAAATCCTTTTACCTAGACAATAAAACGGGTAAAGAGTCTATTTATGTCATAGTGGCTCGCCAAAGAGATAAGGTATTGGAAGCTCAATACCAGCAAGTATTAATTGCAAGACAAGAGCAAAATCAGGAAAAAATCAAGATTGCCCAAACGAATTTAAATCGGGCAATCAAAATGCGGGATATGGGTGGTATCGCAGAGGATTCAACCGAGACAGAGTTGAATTGGACAGAATCGGGACAACAATTTTCTACCGTCTTGGCTCGACTAACGAGTTGTGATGGTTGTGTGAGCCCCTTAAACTTTTGGCATCGTTGAGATTTGAATGAGGATTAAATCATTATTTATGTTACGAGGGCAGACACGCTTTTCGGATTGTAGGGGCGAACCTGTGTGTTCGCCCTTGCTTTCATCCATGAGTTTTGCAGCCTCTATTATTATTTTATTGTGTTTTCACTCTACTGCTTGGGCAGATAAACCACTTATCGCCGATTCAGAAACCAGCGTCACAGACATTATTCAAGCCCTGCAAAAGCAAAAAATGCGAGATTATCGTGATTTCGGCGGTATTGCAGAAGATGATCCGCCTAAAATAGCTGCCCTGATTCATTTTGAAATTGACTCCGCAACCATTTTGGAAGAGTCTAAACCATTATTAAACAAATTTGGACAAGCCCTGCAAAGTGATAAATTAGCCCATTCGACTTTAATGATTGCTGGACATACTGATAACACAGGTACAAATATTTATAACCTCGCCCTCTCTTATCGGCGGGCTGAATCGGTGAAAAATTACTTGAAGGAACAATATGGATTGACTGAACAGCGTCTTATTATTAGAGCTTATGGAGAAGGAGAGCCGATTGATAGCAATGATACAGCACAAGGGCGTACCATCAATCACCGAGTTGAGTTTATTCGGATTGATTAGTGGTGAAAATGGTATAAAGATGTTACGCACTATGTTTCCAAGATGTTTAAGAAATCCTTTCAAAAAATCGGATTTCTAAGACATGTAGGGTGGGCAATGTCCTTTTCGTGCAACTTTGCTGTGAGCAACCACGTTGCCCACCTACATTAACTACATTAACGGAGTACAACGGATTTGAGAATCAAACAGATTAATTCTCAAGAAATCCGATTTTTTGAAAAAATCGGATTTCTAAAATCAAAAAAATCCGTTTCTTTCTTAAATCCGTTGTACTCAGTCATGTAGGGTGGGCAAAGTCTTTTTCGTGCAACGGCTTCCTCATTAAAATCAAGTCTTATTACTCTCGCTCAATGATCTGTCCAATGAACCCCATAATGCTTGGATTAAATGTTTTGCCAGCAAGAAAAATATTAAAGAGAAAACCCTGAAACAGCTTAAAACGTCTTCGAGGCGAAAGTTTTTTCTTTAAAAAAAACTTTCGCCTCGAAAGTTGATTTCCAAAAATAAGGATTTAAAATACCTTATTGGTGCTTTAAGCGAAATTGAGTCTGTTTTATTGAAAGAAGGAGAAACAGGTTTGATGTTATTTGGAGTTCAACGCTTCAGCTTTGGACGTATTTTGAAGTTCAACGCTTATGATTTAGAACAGGAGGATTAATCCATGATGAAATTACTAAAAATACTAGCGACGTTTTACGGATTAATGGATTGACAGGATTCGTTTTGTTGTTTGCTGGTTTCTACTTTGGCGAGTTGGAACCAGAAAATCATTTTTCACCCTTGTTTGAATCAGAATTTTCAGAATTTGAGAATTTTCAGAATTTTAAAAAATAAAATATGATAAAAATCAATGGATTAGATATTTTTTAATTCTGAAAATTCTGATTCAAATATTGGAATGGGAATCCACTCCGCGTCGAATAACCGTATGATAACCAAAACAAAAATACCTTTATTAAAGGATCATCACAGCCATCCCTTTTTATCTGCCCTGTTGAGTGATTGTATTAACTTAAAAGAGGCACAAACCAAAGAAGAAGCGTTGTCAATAATGAGAAAGGGTAATAAAGACGAAATCAACATTATTCTTGGCTGGAGTAATCATCGCTATTTGTTTGAAGAACATGATTTGGATCAATTACCCCCGATTATTATTTGTAATACCTCGTTTCATTGCTTTTTAATTAACCGTGCGACTAAAGAAAAGTTGGGGAATTCTCATCAGGCTATTTTAACAAATATTAACGATGAGAAATGGGTGGAACAAAATCTACCGAAGATTCTGAAATTTATCGGCAGTTTCAAGCCATTCCGCCCTAAACAAGTCAAAACTTTTTACCGTTATCTTTTACAACAGGGCGTATGGTTTGCGGAAGAAATGTTATTGCCTTTTGAGTGGGTGATTCCTTTATTCAAAGAAAAGGGCTATTTTGACAGAACACGATTTTGGGCAAATATGGAAATGTTTCATTCTTTGAATCAGGAAACCCAGAAGGATATCTATGGGATTAAAGTATTTACGGATGGTGCTTTAGGGAGTAAAACGGCTGCGCTTAAAGTGCCTTATTCTTCTGGCGAGAAAGGCGTATTAGTCTATTCTGATGAAGAATTACATCAGCTTATTGATCAGATAGCCGGGATAAACAAAGCAATTGCTCTACATGCGATTGGTGATAGAGCCATAGCACAAATCGTCACTGTTTTGAGCAAGATAAATGATGAACAAGGTGGGATTCCGCCAACACGCATTGAACATAGTATACTTATCTCTCAACATGATGCTCAAAAAGCGAAAAGTCTTGGCATCACTTTATCGATGCAGCCTAACTTTAGTATTGACTCGACTCGCTATCAAGATAGGTTATCAGAACGCTATTATAGACAAATCAATCCCTTTCGTATGCTGATTGATGACATTGGTTTTGTGCCTGGAGAGGATTTGGTTTTTGGTTCAGATGGTTTGCCTTATGGCGTACAAACCGCTTTAGAAATGGCTTTATTTCCCCCCTTGCCCAGCCAAGTATTAACGTTGGATGAATTTGTTGGGGGATATTGTATGCCTTCGCAAAAAAATGGCTTTATTGAAGTCACGATTGATGAAGAAAAACGATCTGTTTTGACAAAAATTCGAGGCGAGAAACCCAGTTTTTTGAAAAAATGGGGTTTCTGAATATTAAGAAATCCGATTTTTTCAAAAAATCGGATTTCTAAAATCAAAACAATCCGTTTATTCAGACATGTAGGGTGGGCAAGGTCTTTTTCTTGCCCACCTTCCTCATTTTTAAACCACCTCTTCTTGTTCGTGGTTGCCCACCACTTTTTTAATGAGGAAGCCGTTGCACCAAAAAGACTTTGCCCACCCTACATGACTTTTGCGAGTTGGAACCAGAAAATCATTTTTCACCCTTGTTTGAATCAGAATTTTCAGAATTTGAGAATTTTCAGAATTTGAAAAAATAAAATATGATAAAAATCAATAAATTAGATAATTTCTTTTCATTCTGAAAATTTTGAAATTCTGAAAATTCTGATTCAAATATTGGAGTAGATGATGAATGCCATTATACGAAAAGCCATGTAGGGTGTACCGTCTTTACTTTTTTAATGAAGAAGCCGTTGCACCAAAAAGACTTTGCCCACCCTACATGACTGATTCGTTACAAACAATCAAGGAACCTTATGTATTATTCGTTTATCCACGTCATTCGTTGTATTACTCATTATCGAATTTATTCTCTTCTCTTCATTCCCTTTATATTAGTCGGGTGTTATAATCCCCAACTTTTTCAGGGGAATCAAGCAGAAAAAATTGATTTAAACGCGCCTTGTTGGCAACACAGCGTTAAGACTTATTTAAGCACTTCTAAAAGCATTACGCAAGTGCTTAATGAGGAAATTATTGATTATCAGCCATTGGTTGAACAGTCTTTGACTTATCGCGCGGAAACAATAAAAGTGGCGAGACGATTGAAGGAAAACATCAATCAGAATAAGCCCTTATCTGGTTATGATTTAGACTTGCTTAATCAAGGAACACTTGCCCATCTTGAAGTTCGTCATAAACTGTATAAAGTCGCCGAATCATACGAATGTTGGCTATCTCCTGATACTTTAAATGCTTTCAAGAAGAGTAAAGCCATTTCGCCAGAAAACCAGCTGAAAGGGATTATGTTTTCATTGTCGGCTGCCTTAATCTTATACGATAATTATTTGCTTGTGATTTCAATATTTGAGGAAGATGATAAGCTGCGCCGTTTTCTCAATGAACGTGATTCTGGATACGGTATTGAACAAAATGAATTGTCTAAAATCACTCAATCTTATCATTCTTTAAAGAAGCGAAATCGTGTCAAAAAGGCAGTCAAATTATACGAGGAGAAATTGGCGAAAATCTCAACCAAATTGAGGAATGATCCGGGTTTCAACTATTTGAAATTGTTGATAGATCAAAGTGCCTCCTATAATATGACTAAAAAGTATTCTCCATTATATGCCCTCAGCAAAAAGTGGGAATTTATGGGTGCGATGACTAACGATTCCTTGCATTATATAACTGCTCAAGGAATAAATCTGTTTAGCCAATTTTTTGGCAATACCATTGGATTGATAGAAACTCGTAAAGGAAAACTTTACAATCGTGCGACGGTGTTAAAGCAGATAAGCCGTCAGCTTCAGGCGGGTGATATTTTGTTAGAAAAAACCCCTTTTCGTCTCACTGATAAGTTGATTCCGGGGTATTGGGGACATGCAGCGATTTGGGTTGGAACAGAGGTAGAATTGAGACGTTTAGGTATTTGGGAACATCCGTTAGTTAAGCAATATCATCAGAAAATTAAGGAGGGCTACCATATTATAGAAGCACTCCGTTCAGGGGTTAAAATAAGTGCTTTGCAATATTTTCTTAATATTGATGATTTCGTGATATTGCGTCATACTCAACTTGATAATGAGACATTGGCAAAACGCATTATTTTGGCATTGCGTCAAGTGGGTAAAGCTTATGATTTTAACTTTGATATTGAAACGACGGAGAAAATTGTTTGTTCTGAGTTGATTTATGCTGTTTTCATTGGTATCGAATGGCCAACTGATAAAAAACTGGGGCGTTTTACGATTAGTCCAGATAATATTGCTTCAAAAGCATTAAATGGTGGCCCTTTAAAGTTAATTAGCTTTTTTCACGATGGCGAGTTGGTGGCACATCATCCAATTCAGTTAATGCGTCAATTGATTAGAAAAGATGCTGAAAAAATGGTGAATGATTAATGGTGAATTGTTAATGGTGAATGGTGAATACAGATTAAAGGATTAAAAAATAATTCGGAAAATTCTATTTAAACGATTGATTTAATTCATAATTCATAATTCATAATTCACCATTCACCATTAAAGCATAAGTTTCCATTAGTTGAATAAATTGTTGTGAAATGGCTCTATCAAGTGAAATACATGAAATTTTTTCGAGATGCTTTTTAATCTTTTCAAGTTCAATTTTATTCAAAGCACCAAAATATAATTCTGCCGTAGTAATGGAACTAATAGCAATGTTATAAGGCTTAATATAACGAAGTTCCTGAATAATTTGTGAATTATCTTTGTAAAATTCAATCAGAATATCTGTATCACAAAGAATCATAACTATTACCTTTTTGGCGAAGCTTTTTGGCGAAGTGAGTGAATATCAATATTTTCTCTATTTGCCCATAAACCAGCAAACTCGAAAAAATCTGTTTCAGTTGAAGATGCGCTGGGCATATCAATTTCAATTTTAGTGATGGTATTCACAAAATCTAATGCTCCAATTAGTTGATAAAGTAATTGTGCCTTTTTTCTATCGGTTACTTGAATAACGATCTGTTCCATATTGCTTTTTACCTTTCATATAATGGTGAATTATTAATTCACCAACAACACAAGTATCACATAAAATGAGTTGGATCATGCGTTTTGATTCCAAGTTTGTTGACGTAATGTTTGGACATAGTGAGCGGCATCGTTTACATCGGAAAACGGTTTTACCTCATCCAAATTTTCGTCTGTCACCTGATAGTTAATCACGGTTGAATGGACTAACGGATCTAATTTTTTATAACTCAGTGGTTCATTGTGAGTGATAAAATCTTGAATAGCCATCATAATCACTTCTGAAACTTCTTTACTTTGCTTTTGTGCTAAACGAAATAAGCTTTGTTCGATTGTTTCATCGGTAATTTGTAAAGTTAATTGAAACATTTCATTTCTTCCCCAAAATTTAATATAGCAATGGTGAATGGTTTCGAGGTTTGAGTTTCAAAAAACTCAAACCTCGAATGGTGAATGGTTTCGAGGTTTGAGTTTCAAAAAACTCAAACCTCGAATGGTGAATTATGAATACGGATTAAAAAATAATTCTGAAAATTATATTTAAACGATTGATTTAATTAACAATTAACCATTCACCATTCATCATTCATCATTAACCATTCACCATTAATTCCGCTAATTCTTCAGCATAGCCCCCCGATAGTATTGGGAAACGACACCATGTTTTCGGATCAAGGCTTTCATCGTCTAAATGAAAACTGGGGGCAAAGCGTTCACGTTTCCATTGGTTGCGTGTCCAAAGGTTGAAAAATCGTTCAATCCAAATTAATAATTGCTTTTCATCATATTCTCTGAATTGAATACGCAGTAGGCAAAATATCTCATTGGGTGTTTGGCGATCATGAATCGCCGCTTTTTCAATGACATTGAGTAAGGAGTAGGGCATTAAATCTGCTTCATCGGTTTGTGCCATCTCCTTGGGACGCAATTCAGCGGTGGGGGCTTGTTGATTAACCAGGGCAAGGGCGGGAATCGGTGCGAATTGCACGGGACCTTCATGTTCTAACCAACGGAGCCATTGCCGTAGAAAGTCTTTATCTATGCCCGCTAAGGGACTTAACCCTCCACTGGTATCGCCATCCATCGTTGCATAACCTAATGCGGCTTCTGAACGGTTGCTGGTTGCCAATAATAAAGCATTGCGAAGATTAGCAAGTAGCCAGACGCTTGGAGAACGAACACGCGCTTGAATGTTTTGTAGAGCAATATCATGTTCTTCCCAATTGAGTTTTTGATTGATGGCATGAGAAACTATATCGACATAGCCTTTAACCATATTATCAATGTTTAATTCCAGATAGTCAGCCCCAATACTTTGCGCCAGCGTTTCTGCCGCATTTTTTGTTATTTCGCTTGAATTTTCAGTGGCTTGATATACGCAGAGCAATAATTTTTTGACGAGACTGGTTATTGTTATTGTGGGTAAAAATTCCTCGCCGATTTTTGCACAAAAGTTTGCCATACCGAGTTCCGTACTGCCTAATTCAACCATTAAACGGATTAGACAAGCGATTGCGGAAGAATCTGCACCGCCACTGAGTGAGAGAACAAATCCTTGAGAATGGCTTTTGCGAAGATAGTCGAATAAGCCTAAGCTAACGGCGCGAGTAAATTCTTCTTCTTTAATTGTTAAACTATGTTCCCAGAAATTTTGACAATGTTTCCATGATTGCGCGGTGACTTTATTTTTGCAGGGAAACGTTTGTGGATAGTTAAAGGGAATAGAAATACCGCTTTCTAATTTGGGAACCCAATCGCTCGTTCGTGCTTGTGATAAACTGGTTAAATCAACATCAATTAATGCGCTAACGAGTTGATAGTCGGCAAAACTAAAGCGTTTACTGTTGGCTAATAATTCGCCTCTTGTGGCAATCATGATGTCACCGTCATAAATAGTTCGCCCCGATTCATTGCCAAGTAAATTCGTATAAATATAGCTAACGCTAAATGCCCGCGAGCCTTCTAGTACAAAACGTTCACGGATTCTATGTTTATCAAACGCAAAATGGCTTGCGCTTGGGTTAAGAATAATATCTATGCCCTTTTCGGCTAATTTTATCCCCGGGCGATTAGCCACCCATGCTTCTTCACATATTTCAAAACCAATTCGCACGCCTCCACAGTCAAAATAAATATCGCCCATTGGATAAGTTTGCCCGTCTATTTTTATCTCGACTGATACATTTTGAAGCCAGCGATGAAACCAGCGCGGTTCATAATGAATGCCATCACTGGGTAAAAATCGTTTGGCGACAAATCCAGCAATATGAGTATTTACGATGAGGCAAACGGTGTTATAAATACGATTTTGATATGATAGTGGCAATCCGACTGCGACAATAATATCTTTGGTTTGAGGTATGATTTCTTGTAATACTTTGCGCGATTGTGCTAAAGTGCCTGGGGCTAAAAAAGCATCTTCACAACCGTAGCCACTGATACAAAGTTCGGGAAGACATAAAATGCTCACATTTTCAGCACGAGCAATTTCGATAGCAGTGCTTATATTTTTTTTGTTGCCTTTCCAGTCAAGGGGAGTTTGATTAAGGGCAGCGGCACCGACTTTGATATATTTCATTGTGATGTTCTTTTGTAACTATTCCGCTTTGAAATTGATTTCAAGGCTGAGTAGTTACATTCTTTTTTAGTAGGAAATAAATTATGCCTAAAATAGGTGGCTTGTTTTATTTGAATGTCTTATAATGGTTTTTAATATTCACTAAGCGAATTAAGAGTTGAAACATTGAAAATGGAGTACAACGCTTTAGCTTTGTATTTTGGAGTACAACGCTTTAGCTTTGTCAATCCCTCCAAAAAACGCCCAAAGCTAAAGCGTTGGACTCCATTTTTAACTCTTACCAAAAAACGCCCAAAGCTAAAGCGTTGGACTCCATTTTTAATTTTTACCAAAAAACGCCCAAAGCTAAAGCGTTGGACTCCATTTTTAACTCTTAATTCGCATTAATTCTTTACAAATAGGAATTTATATGAAATTAAAGGAAGTGTTGGCTCAAAAATCAAGCGGACTTTTCAGCATTGAAGCCTCAAAAACGATGCAATATGCCGTGAAAGAGATGTATGAAAAGCGCATTGGTGCGTTGTTGGTACAATCTGAAACGGGCGAGTTTGTGGGAATACTCACTGATCGAGATGTTCTGCAATTTTATGCAGAACACTTGGATAACGCTGACGAAGTTAAAGTGAGCGAAGTGATGACTCAAAATTTCTTTGTTGAAACTTTGGAGTCAACAAGTGATAAGGCAGAATCCGTTATGACTGAAAAGAGGGTTCGTCATCTACCCATCGTAGATGGGGGCAAAGTCGTTGGTATGATTTCTATTGGTGATTTGGTGAAAGCCAAACTTCAAGAAACGGCAGTGGAAGCGAAGTATTTACGTAATTATATTACTCATTAATTCTTTTCCAAAAAAATCTCATCTCTAGTACAACGGTTCAGATAAACGGATAAAACCTTTCCCAAAGGATAAGCCAGGTTTTATCCGTCGTTTTGGACTTTGCAAACCCAATGACAATTTCTCATCTCCGATTAACTTAATCTCGCCGCAAACGATCAGACACGGCAATAGGAGTCGGATAAGTTTGTACAATAAGATAAGAGGAAACCATAAAGGTGATAATTGTTGCGGCTTGTATTAAATAAGACGCTTTGTTACTAATAACGCCCATATTTAAAGCAACGATTGCAATCAATAGCGAAAATTCACTGATTTGCCCTAATCGAAAACCCATTTCTAAAGATAAACTCGCTTTTTCATCGACTTTTACCATTAAGTATTTGAATATAAAGGGCTTTATCAATAAAATGGCTATTGCCAGTACCAGAGAAGGTACTAATACTGTATATAAAATACTTAAATTAAGATTGGCACCCAAACTAAAGAAAAAGATAACCAGAAAAAAGTCACGCAGGGGCTTTAAACTTTCCGCAATAAAACGAGCAATCGGACTACTCGCCAACACAACTCCTCCAATAAACGCGCCGATTTCATGCGACAAGCTAAACAATTTTGCTAATTCTGCCATCCCCAAACACCAGCCTATCGTCACCAAAAAGATATATTCTTGAATCTTATCAAAACGGCTAATTAACTTAACTAACACAAAACGTTCAAACAAGACTGCAAAGCCAACTAACCCGGGTAAACCTAAAATCAAGATAACAATATCAACTAATGATGTGCCACCTTCTTTACCCAACCCTTGTATAATTAGTAGTATAATAATGGCGATTAAATCTTGTAATAACAAAATACTCACCATGACTTCGCCAGCATGTTTATGATGCAATACTGTAGTTGGCAATAATTTGAGTCCAATAATGGTACTGGAAAACATCATTGAAGCCCCAATTAAAATACTTTCTTGGAAATTAAAGCCAAAGGCGTAAACAATACTAAATCCGACTATTGCAAAAACAAGCGAACTTATCACTGTCACCACCGTTGTTTTTCGTAGGGTATGGAGTAAATCTTGTGGCTGTAGGCTCAAACCTAATAAAAACAACAAAAAAATAATGCCAATTTCGGCAGTGTCATTGACAACATCTGTATTACTGATCAGTGCGAAACCAGATGGCCCTAGTACGATTCCCCATACAATATAACCGACTAACAAGGCTTGACGTGCGTAAAGCGCAAAAGTTGCTAGTATGGCAGAGCCTGTAAAAATAACGAAAATATGAAAGACGATAGAATCTGGGGACATATTAAAGTGATTTTGGAGTTCAACGCTTTCGCTTTGGATAGGAGTCCAACGCTTCAGCTTTGGAAAATGTTGGAGTAAAGGTGTAGGTGTAGGTCGTCATTAAGTTAAGCCAGGCGAACACGCAGAGGTGTAGGGTGGGCAACGTCTTTTTGTTGCCCACCCTACAATTCTTTGGTTTTGGAGTCCAACGCTTTGGTTTTGGAATCCAACGCTTTGGTTTTTGTAGTCCAAAGCGGAAGCGTTGGACTCCAGAATATTGTCTTTTATCCACCCATCGTAAAATCACGTCGAGCGGATGCGATGGTAATATTAAATCCAGCAACCACATCAAGCAAAGACATCAAGGTAATAATTAAAAAAGTTGATGTGCCTGTGGGTTGATAGAGGAGAAATCCCATCAAACAACTAATAAACACAACCATTGACAAACCATGTTCAACAATTGTACCAGAACCTGTTTTGGTTGATTTGATGATTTCAAAATACAAAACCACCACACCAAGCATGATAAAGATACCACTCCATGAAGGAGTCCATTCTTCACCAGAAGGCAGAATTAAATGAAATAAAGGCTCCGCACCTAACTGAAAATCCACACCAAGGAATGCCATCACTAAATAAAGGATGACAATTATGGAAAACAGTGGAATCATTGATAATGCTTTAAAACTCATCAGAATAATCTCCTTATAACGAATCTTCGGTTTTAACAGGAAGCCGTTACTTTAATTTTAGAATGACAAAAAATCGCCTTATGGCGAATACCAACAGATTATTATTTCAAATTTGATGATTCAATGATGATTAATAATTAATAATTAATGATACATCACTTTATAATAATCATTATAAGACAAATAATTCTTAATTATAACATAAAATAATGATTTTTCCTCCTATTGTATTAGTTTTTGCAGGAAATGATCCTTCTGGCGGCGCAGGGCTATGCGCTGATATTCAAGCCCTTGCCAGTCAAGGTTGTCATGCCGCACCTGTTGTAACCTGTATCACGACGCAAGATACCCGTAAAGTCTTTGAAAATATTCCACTGTCTGGAGAAAAAGTCGTCGCACAAGCAGAGGCTGTGTTGAATGATATGCCAATAGCCGCTTGTAAAATTGGATTGCTGGGCAATGTCGAAATTGTTGAGGCAGTACAAGAAGTACTCCTTAAATTTCATATCCCCGTTATACTTGATCCTGTTTTAAGTGCGGGCAATGGTGAATCATTAACAGAAGATAAGGTTAGCGATGCGATTGTCAATAAATTACTTCCCTTAACTGAAATTATTACACCTAACAGTCTTGAGGTTCGCGCCCTCACAAATGTCACAGGTTCACTTGATGCCGCCGCCGCAAAATTAATGGACTATGGCTGTCAATTTGTCTGTATCACTGGTACCCATGAAGATACGCCTTTAGTAGAAAATATATTATATGGTCAAGGGCAGCGGCTAAAATCATGGACATGGTCACGCTTACCCCATAGTTATCACGGCTCAGGTTGTACATTTTCTGCCAGCCTCGCTGGACTTTTAGCACATAATCAAGAAATGTCAACAGCTGTTTATAAAGCACAACAATATACATGGACAAGCCTACAACGTGGCTATTTGCCAGGGCAAGGACAAGCTTTACCCAATCGCTTATTTAACTGAGATCACTCCAAAAAATAAAATATCCATTTTAAAAGGCGGATAAAGACCTGTCAGGTTTTGGAAACCTGACAGGTCTTGGCTTTATTTTAAAAGGCGGATAAAGACCTGTCAGGTTTTGGAAACCTGACAGGTCTTGGCTTTTGAACCTTTTCAAAAATCGGATTACTTAAACCTCTTGAAAACACTGAACACTCATAACTGATGCAATTTCCCTCACGCGGACTTTACGCCATTACCGACAATCAACTGATCAAACCGGAAAATTTTAGAGACATCGTCTCTCAAGCCATTATTGGCGGTGCCAAAATAATCCAATATCGTGATAAAAGCAATGATCAAAAGCGTCGCATTGAACAAGCGCAAGCATTAAATCGCTTATGCAAAAAATACAAAATCCCTTTATTAATCAACGATGATGTCGATCTTGCCAAAAAAATAGGGGCAGACGGTGTACATATCGGTAAAGATGATTCTGAACTTTTGACGGCTCGCGCTATACTTGGTAAAGATGCTATTATAGGCGTATCTTGTTATAATCAACTCTCTTTAGCAGAACAAGCTATAGGTGCCAATTATGTTGCTTTTGGTCGTTTTTTCAATTCCCAAACAAAACCGGAAGCAGATAGCTGTCACATAGAACTATTACGTCAAGCACGAAAAATCCTTCATTGCCCCATAGTAGCTATCGGTGGAATTACAGTTTATAATGGCGCAGAACTCATCAAAGCCGGTGCAGATTATTTAGCCGTCATACAGGGTTTATTTGGGCAGAAAAATGTGACTGTTGCTGCGAGAGGTTATACTGCTTTGTTTAACTAGACTATCAAGTGTTTTTAACATAACTACAAGGATTGTATATAAGA
>JAGLHR010000262.1 GCA_023143415.1 Thiomargarita sp.
GCAATCCTTTATGGTTGCCCTGAATAGTTACAATTCGCATTAATTAGTACATCAGTATGAATTTTCTTTAACGCAAGAAAATTCCTCCGGATTGTACTTAAATGACCACTTTTTTTAAAATACGTTCGACAACAGTTTCAATAGAAATTCCAGTCGTATCAATAACATAAGCATCTTTTGCGGCAATCAAAGGGGCAACAGTGCGTGTGCTATCGCGTTGATCGCGTTTTCTTATCTCTGTTATAATATCAGATAATCTAGCATCTATACCGCTATCAATCAACTGCTTATAACGTCTCTCTGCGCGTTCTTCACAACTCGCCGTTAAAAATATCTTAAAAAAAGCATCAGGAAAAACCACAGTACCCATATCTCGTCCATCAGCCACTAAGCCCGGCGCTTGACAAAAAGCTCGTTGTCTCGTTAATAAAGCCTGACGCACAGCGGGTAAAGCAGCAATTTGTGATGCTGCCGCACCACAGGTTTCGCGGCGTAAATCCTGTGAAACCTCTTCTCCTTCTAAGATAACTCCCACGCTTAAATCAGGTAGAAGCTCAAAAATAATTTCTAAATGAATGGCTAAATTAACTAATGCACTTTCATTTTCTAATGAAACGCGATGGCGATTTGCGGCTAAAGCGAGTACCCGATAGATGGCACCACTATCAAGTGTATGCCAGCCAAAATGTTTTGCTAATCGTAAACTGATCGTTCCTTTACCCGCGCCGCTCGGACCATCTATGGTAATAACTGGGATATTTTTCATTAATCGCTAATTATCTTTGACAAATCTGGCACGGTTTCAGGTTTGCCAGCTTCCATATAGCGACTTTCCCGCCCACGCCGTGTTACGTTTTCATAAACGCCATCATCTCGTTTAACTAATTTGGTAAAACCCATATCACGTATTTCGGCATTACTTTTTGAAAGGCATAAGCCAACATGGGAAATACGTTTACGCACAGCACCTTTGCAAGTAGGGCATTCTTTCAGTGACTCATCATGAATAGATTGCTTTAGCTCAAAGCGTTTTCCGCTTAAACAAGGTTTTCCTAAATGTTCATATTCATAAATTGGCATAAACTATACGTCAACCTCCACCAAATAGGAATTAATGCTAAAGAGTTCTATACAAAGCTAAAGCGTTGTACTCCTATACAAAGCTAAAGCGTTGTACTCCTATACAAAGCTAAAGCGTTGTACTCCTATACAAAGCTAAAATCCTACAATTGATTAACTAATTTTATATCAATGCCTGTCTCTTGTGCCAAATTGACAAAATTTGGAAATGAAGTACTCACATTAGTACAATCTTCAATCGTAATCGCCTCTTTCGCACATAAAGCCGCCATTGTAAACGCCATTGCAACCCGGTGATCGCCGCAACTATTAACAACGCCACCCCGTATTTTTCCACCCCGTACCACCATGCCATCAGTCGTCGGTTGAGCATCTATGCCTATTGCCCGTAAGCCATCTGCCATCACTTGAATGCGATCACTTTCTTTGACTCGCAACTCCTGTGCTCCTGTAAGTACCGTTTCCCCCTTCGCACAAGCGGCAGCAATAAATATGATTGGAAATTCATCTATAGCTAACGGCACCTGATCTTGAGGAATTTGAATACCATGCAAAGCGCTAGAACGCACATGAATATCAGCAATCTGTTCACCGCCAATATTGCGCTGATTATGCAAAGTAATGTTTGCCCCCATTTGTCGCAAAATGTTTATAACACCTGTACGAGTCGGGTTAATGCCAACATGATTTAACAATAAATCGCCACCTTTAGTAATAATGGTAGCCACTATAAAAAATGCCGCAGACGAAATATCAGCAGGAACCTCAACTGATATACCCTGTAATTTTCCACCGCCTTGCAAACAGACGCGCCGCCCTTCTCGCTTGATAGGATAACCAAAACTATGCAACATACGTTCTGTGTGATCACGAGTTGGTACAGGTTCAGTCACGCAAGTCGTGCCATTAGCATATAAACCTGCTAACAACAAACAAGATTTGATTTGGGCACTGGGTATGGGCAATGTATAATCTATTCCTTGCAAACGTTGTTTGTCCAAAATGATTAAAGGAGGCTTATCATTATCAGAAGCCAAAACATGTGCTCCCATCGCATTCAAAGGCTCAGTGATGCGGCGCATAGGACGACGCGACAACGATTCATCACCGCCGATTTCCACAGAAAACGTTTGCCCTGCCATGATGCCAGTTAACAATCGTATCGCTGTGCCAGAATTACCCAAATATAAAGGGGCAGAAGGGGCTTGTAATCCATGCAATCCCACACCATGTATGATCAACTGTCCACTTGTCGTTTCTTCAATGGGTACGCCCATTTCTTTAAATGCGTCTAGCGTCGCATTGGTATCTTCAGCTTCTAAAAAGCCGTTAATCTCTGTTATACCTTTTGCCAATGCGCCTAACATTATGGCACGATGAGAAATAGATTTATCGCCGGGAACACGCAGTGTACCATTTATTTTTCCGCCCGGATTAACTATAAATTTTTGTGTAGAAAAAGTTTCCAT
>JAGLHR010000263.1 GCA_023143415.1 Thiomargarita sp.
GAGCTGGAGCTTGGGAACGAGGGGGTTGAGTAGTTACATTAAATTAAGTGATAATTGAGCAAATTAAGGGTACATTTTTTTGCATATTATGACAGCTTCACTAATGATATAGTTATGTTCAAAGCACTTATCAAATCCGTCGTATTTTTTTTTCTAGTCATTATAAATATGGCTTTATTCATCTGGTGTATTAATCAGCTTGATATAGGTTCAGCATCCTTTAAAAACTCATTACTCAAGGATGTACAAGCCGAAGTGAAAACGACTACACCAAGTTCAGTTCAGCGCATTACAGCGATTACTCAAAGACCTATTTTTCGTCATTCAACGCAAACTGCACATAATACACCACAGGAGAAGCCTAGCCAACAGATTGTTCTACAGTTTAAATCTGAATATATTCGCCTTGAAAAAACTGAACAAAACAAGTTTGAAGAGTTATTGCAATCTTTAAATATCAAACCTTTTCATTCTGTAAAGGTATTTTCAAGTGCAGTCGATTCAGAAAAAAATGGCTGGCTACCAAAATTGGCGAAATTGCGTATTCAATCTATTGCGCGAATTATTTATCCTTATACTCAAAATGTCAAAATGTACTATCATTCTTCCCCTATAGAAGGAAATAAAGTCGTGATCCAATTTTTTGAGCCACCTCCCCCAGAGAAAACTTGAGAATTAAATCCAAATATCTGAGGTTTTGGGAACCTCAGAATTATAGGGGCAAACATAAGTTTGCCCTTTTTTTATATTTAATCCTAAAAAACATTCGAGGCTAAAATGTAAAAAAACCTCGAAAAGATTATTGTTAAAAATTAATAAGACAGTATTGTATATTTTATGCGATTATCTACAGATGAATGTCAAATTAGCATTACAATTATTAGGTGTACATCGTAGAACATCGTCTCGTTATGTAAAAGAAGGAAAAAGGTTAGCTAAAAAGCGATGCAAAGAGTAGAACGTCATATCATAGTCGATTCAGATGCTTTAAATGAATTAACATTCAAAGCAAAAAACCTCTATAACGTGGCTAATTATGATATTAGGCAAACGTTTATATTCATGGGGTTAATGCCTAGTGAATATGACCTAACCACCTTTTATGCTTCCATAAATCAACCTGATTATAGAGCTTTGCCTGCACAAACTAGTCAACAAGTTATTAAGTTGCTCTTTAAAAACTGGACTTCATACTTTGCAGCCATTCGTGAATGGAAAAAAAATCCGTCAAAGTTTAAAGGTATGCCTAAAATACCAAATTATAAAAAAAAGAACGGACACTTTGTTGCCATATTCACTAATCAACAAGTTAAAATTAAAGAGGGTTTTATCCATTTTCCAAAAGCCGTCAATATTTCACCGATGAAAACCTCAGTTTCCAAACCAAAGCAGGTACGTATCATTCCTCAAGCGACCTGCTTTGTTGTGGAGATTGTGTATGACAAAGAAGTGCAAAAAGTAGAAACGGTGCCAGAGAGTTTTCTTTCCATTGATCTCGGTTTAAACAACATTCGAGGTTCAAGTTTTTTGAAAA
>JAGLHR010000264.1 GCA_023143415.1 Thiomargarita sp.
GAAAAAACTTTAGCCTCGAATGGTGTTTTCACATCAATTCGTTTTGTCACGAATTGCCACCCAACGCCCATATAAAAGGGATTTTTTCACATTTCTAAAGAGGTTTTAATTATGTCAAAAAAGAAATTGCTTTATTTATTATTTATAACGGGTTTAGGCTTAACGCCCACTGTACAAAGTGCCACCTATTATATTTCCAGTTCAACTGGAAACGATGCGAATGATGGCACCAGCGAATCCAGCCCTTGGCAAACCATTGACAAAGTCAATGAGGTGACATTTGAAGAAAACGCCAGCATACTTTTCAAACGTGGCGATCTTTTTCGAGGCGGAATAAAACCAAAAGGGGTAAATAAAGAGCTGAGTTTCAGTGCTTATGGCACGGGAGAATTGCCCGTTATTGCAGGCAGTGTTGAAATCGGAGATTGGCAACTCACCACGCATCCCAAATTGGATAAAACCAAAGTTTGGGAAGCACAAGTCTCTCATCTGCCGTTGACGGATAGTGGTATTCAAAACCTATTTGTCAATGGAGAAGTGATGACTATAGCTCGTTATCCCAATGTCGCATCCCCCAAAGACCATAATTGGTTAGAAGTGGATAAGGGCATTGCAACAGGTGTATTCGTCGATTCAGCATTAGCTGATTATTCCAAACCAGACGGCTATTGGAAAGGTGCCCGCTTGCGTATCCGCACTTACAGTTGGATGTCAAGAGTCTTTGAAGTAACGGGTTACAATGCTTCTACCGGAAAAATTACCGCCAAAGGACTCGGTAAACAAGTACCAGAATGGGGATATTTCTTAGATGGTATCCTAGAAGAACTTGACTCGCAAAATGAATGGTACTATGACGAAGTGAGCCAAACAGTCTATTTATACTCCAAAGCTAATCCCAACAAGTTGTTGGTAGAAGGTTCTACTTATGGAACAGGAATGAAAGGGGGGATGAAGTTAGTGGAAAATCTCACCTTTCGCCACTTTAGTACAGGTGTCTCGACTGGTGGACTCAACCGTACAATCAGACAATGTCGCTTTGAATATAATCGGGTTGGCATCAGTATTTGGCAAGGTGTGAATCTCCTCGTGAAAGACAATACGTTTAAGAACATATTTTCCACGGGGATTAGTTATAATGCGCCAACGGGCTTTGATATTCAAGATTCTGTGATTGAAAATAATCGGATGACTGACATTGGCACCTCTCCCATTTACTGTGGACATAATTTTAATGCGGTTTGTTACGGTATGGGGATTCAGGTTCAAGGCGGAAAAGGTCATATCATACGCCAAAATACCATCGAAAGAACCGGTTGGAATGGAATGTACTTGGGAGGCGAAGGATATCATATTATTGAAAACAATGTGGTTCGCCATGCCTTGATGGTTTTAAATGATGGCGGTGCGATTTCATTGAAATCTGCTAACAATACGATTCGAGGTAACTTTTTACTCGAATCTATAGGTAATGTGGATGAATCAAATGGCTGTTCCTTTGCTCCTGGTGCCGATTATCCAAATACCCCTTGTGGACACCATCACTCTTATGGCATGGGACTGGGTTCCGATGTATCGGGTCCGAATAATGTGATCGAAGGCAATACAATTGCGAATAATCCCCATCGCGGTATCCGCTCGAACCATTATAATAATGCGCTTATTCGCAATAATGTGCTTTACAATAACAATGCCAACCAAATCGTTATGGAAAATAAAAACGGTGGTTCCCGCAATAATGTCATTGAAGGCAATATTGTTTACTCCCTGACTCCCTCTCAAATAGGTATTAACCTAAAAACGGATACCAAACAGGGTCAATTGAACAATAACTATTATTGTAATCCTTACAATGAGGTGGTCATAAATAGAGGGACTAGCGGTTCCTTCTCGTTAGCGCATTTTCAAAACGATTTTTCGCCCCAAGATAAGAATTCAAAGCAATGTTCAATTCAATTAAAGGAATATACTGTTTCTCAAGTGGTTGGAGACAACTTGGTGAACAACTCTTATTTTGATACCGATAAATCAGGCTGGAAGGGAAAAATCTCTCATGAACCTGAACATCCTCAAATGGATGGAGGCAGTTTAAAGGCAGAATATAGCTCAACGGTTCGACTTGTTATGCAGGATGGATTGAATTTCACCCAAAATCAGTTTTATCGTTTAACCTTCCGTGCGATAGCGGAGGATTTTATAACCGTAAAATTGTCGATTATTGATCACGATCCCGATAATACGCAGACAATCGTGTCGAGAAGCCTCGCTCTGAATGCCACGCCAAAAGAATTTGAAGTGGTTTTTCACTCTCCAATGACCACAGATAAAGGTCGATTTATGCTCGGAAGGTCCAAGGCGGATACCTCGAATTATTGGATCGACAATGTTGTGATTGAACCCGTCGATGCGACTTGGAACGATCCTAAAAAGCAGTCGGTACTGTTCACTAATACAAGTGCTGAACCAAAAACGATCAGTTTACAAGGCGTCACATATCTTGATTTGGATGGAAATACGGTCACAGGCAGTCTGACTTTGGAACCGTTTACCTCCCAAATTTTAATTTACGCTTCTGGCGATACGCCACCACCACCGCCACCGCCAGCGGATAAGCTGAATGCGCCCACTCTTTCTGTTGAAGTGGATGTCAATATAGTGACTCTTTCCTGGACTTCTGTTACTGGTGCAGAGGGCTATCGTTTATATTACGCGCCTTATCCTAATCCTGATCCTATTGCTGATATTGATATGAGCAATAAAACCAGTGTATCTTTTGAATTACCAATGGGTTCCGCTTTTTATGTTGCAATAAAGGCTTACAATAAGCAGGGTAAAAGTGATTACTCTAATATTGAGCATTTCATCATCCCGATAGAAGAAGAAATTGAGTTTTATACTTTTTAACCTAAGAGGTTTTGGAGTCCAACGCTTCAGCGTTTTCGAGATTTTAGTTTTTCTTCAAAAAACTAAGTAGCGAAGCAAGCGAAGCATAAGTTTTCAGATATTTTATTCGTCGCTCAGAAACCGAGTTTTTTGAAAAAACTCGATTCGAGGTTTGAGTTTTTTTTTTAAACTCAATTCGAGGCTAAAGTTTTTTCTTTAAAAAAACTTTAGCCTCGAATCGAATTCTAAATACCCAATGACTTATGCACAGGTACTTAAAACATCGAACTCCAGTTTATAAAACGTTTTTCCCAACCATTGTATTGTTTTATCCGTTTATTTCGTGAATCCGTTGTACTAAAGGAGAAATAACTTTTTATGAGTCATACATTAACAATTTCTGATACACTTTATATGCAACTGAAATCCGCCACACAACGGCGCGGCTTGAACAGTATTGAACAATTGCTAGAGATATGGCACTCGTTTGATGTCAAGCTGAAACAACGCAGAGAGACTGTTCAAAAAATTGATGTCTTACGTGAACAGCTTTTTGCAACTTATGGTGAAATGACTGATAGTGTGGAATTAATCCGCGAAGATAGGGCACGTTAATGAAAGAAATGGTTATAGATAGTAGTGTTGTTATTAAATGGTTTGTAGTTGAACCCTATTCAACCGAAGCACAGCGTATCCTAAAGCAATATCAGAAAGGTAGCATTAGCTTACTTGCGCCAGATTTCATCAATGCAGAAGTTGGCAACATCGTATGGAAAAAACATCGTATTCAGAACTTGAAAGCAGAAGATGCTCAACAAATTATTGATACTTTTCGTACTTTGGATTTCACGCTAACCTCAACGGCTGATTTGTTGGATCACGCCTATCGTTTAGCCGTTGTTCACCAGCGTACCGTTTACGATATGTTATACGTCGCACTGAGTGTTCGGGAACAGTGTCCATTTGTGACAGCAGATGAAAAGTTAGTCAACGCCATTGGTAGAAAGTTCACGAATATGGTTTGGATTGCCGAATGGAAATAACTGCTTATCTCATTCCAATACCGCCTTGAAATCAATTTCAAAACGAATAGAAGTTATTTTAGTACAGTGTCTTAGAAATGCGCCCTTTAAAATCAATTGTTGTTATTCCCGCCCGCCTATTTTCTTCGCGTTTACCTCAGAAGGTGCTTGCTGATATTGGGGGACATCCTATGCTTTGGCATGTCTATCAGCGTTGTTTGCAAGCCTCAAAAGTTGACGAGGTGCATATTGCTACCGATGCCGAAGAAGTCGCTGAAGCCGTACAAGAGTGGGGCGGCAAAGTCTGGATGACCGATTCCAGTTGTGCGTCTGGAACGGAACGTATAGTGTCTATTATTGAAAACTTGGATTGTGATATCGTTGTTAATGTGCAGGGCGATCTGCCGTTGCTTGAGCCTGATATTATTAATCAACTTATTGACGTTTTTCAAAAAACTGTTCCACCGCCCGATATTGTGACTCCGGTTTGTCCTATCAGAGATAATAAAATACTTGATCCGAATCTGGTGAAAGTGACACGGCGACATGATGGTTACGCCCTTTATTTTTCTCGTCACCCCATTCCCTATATTCGCGATTTTGAAAAGGAAAATTGGTCAAAATATCATCAATTCTGGGGACATATTGGACTCTATGGTTATCGACGAGAAGTGCTTTGCGATTATCATTTATTGCCCAAAAGCGATTTAGAAGAGGCGGAAAAATTGGAACAGTTACGTTTCCTACAAGCCGGTAAAAGTATTTTTACCTTTGTTACACCACATTATCCTATCTCCGTTGATACGCAGACTGATTTAGAGCAGGTGCGGCTTAGGTTCCAATCGCATCACAAAATTTAATGCGATGAGTTTATCAGAGAATATGCTCATGAAATCACTTTCGAGGCGAAAGTTTTTTTGAAGAAAAACTTTCGCCTCGACTCGAATCAAAGTCAATCGATTGAAGAACAAAAGAAGCAGTGTGATTGGCATAGTCTCCTGACGGGAATTTTTCGCCAATAGGAATGAAGTGGAAATCCATCATTTTTCAGATTAATGGTGGGTTTTGCGTCCGCTCTACCTACTGCACGCACCAATGCCATTAAGTTAAGCCAGGACAAACACGCAGGTTCGCCCCTACAGCCATTGAATACGTGGAGATTGGTAGGGGCAGACCTGCGTGTCTGCCCTTAACTTAATGGCATTGACTGCACGCACACAAATATGACTTTGATATTATAGCCATTCTACGGTATTCATGTTTGGTATTTGTTCCCCAACATTGATCGACATAAGAGTCCATAAGTTCCCTTTTATTATTGATTTTTGTAAGACCTCTTGTACCGTAGTCTCCATAAAATACTTCATAGTTAGCCTTTAACGCCTCAGTTAAGCGATCTAACCAAAAACGCTTACCATGTTCTGTGTGCAGATAGTCACATACTATCGTGCCGTATCGGTCTAAAAAATAATCAAAAAATATCGCTTTTGGCAATCCGTGAGTTATCTCACCAGAACCTACTTGCCTCCAAACCTCTACTTGTATAGCTTGACTAGGGCTATTCCAAAATTTTTTGGTTTTTATCTCAAATTTAACGTGGTAAAGTGTTTCGCCTTCTTCAATAAGTCTTATCGTATTCCCTGCTTTTAAAAGATTCCACTTATCTATGACAAGTGTTTCTGGTTGACGTGCGAGAAAAGATTGAGTGCTTTCCAGATTATCGCTAAATTTCTCTAGCATAAAGTCGTCTCTATCCGTTATCAATTTAGGCATCATAAGCCAAACCTCGTTAATTTAATGGAGTCTAATGCTTTTGGCGTATTTTTTTTTGAGTCCAAAGTTTCAGCTTTGGGCGGTTTTTTTCCGTCTTTTGGAGTCCAAAGCTGAAACTTTGGGCGTATTTTTGGAGTCCAACGCTTCAGCGTTGGAACCGTAGTATTAAGTTCCCAAAGCTGAAACTTTGAACTCCAGAACGACGTTGTTATTCTTGGAAGACTAAAAACGTGATGTTCGAGTAAAATGTCAAAAAATGATCACCAGTTTATATAAACTGTGCATAAGGATCATCGCTGGCCTTTTTTGATTCTTCTGAAAATTGCCCCCCTTCCAACCATTGGATAGCACCAGTGGGACAATGGAAAGTCGCCTCAGGGCCAGCAGGACCACCGGCGGCGTAATCAACAACAGGCAAATTATTTTCCATCCGAATCAAGCCAGGTGCGGCATCTAGCACGCATCGTTCACAAGCATCGCAAGCTGTCGTACAAAGTACGCGCGCTGCGTCCCCTTCAAGGGGAATTGAGCATTGTACAAATAATTTATGATTCAGTGGTATAATCTCAAACAAATCACGCGGGCAAACAGCAACACAATCACCACAAGCAGTACACTTCTCAATGTCCACCACTGGCAGGGCATCGTCATTCATTTGAATTGCATCAAAAGTACAGACTTTTTCGCAATCAGCCAATCCTAAACAACCCCAAGAGCAACCTTTTCCGCCACCTGAAACTTCTGCCGCAGCATGGCAACTTTCAAAGCCCTTATATTCCGCGATCTGATGTGCTTGTGCTTTTCCACCAGCACAATGTAGGCGGGCAACCCGTTTTTCCTGTTTGCCCGGATCAACACCAAGAACATCAGCGATGATTTCTATCACGTCGGAACTGGCTACAGTGCAACCACTCGGCTGCTGTATGCCTTCTGCAACGTTTTCCGCAAAACCATGACAACCAGGTTGCCCACAAGCACCACAGTTGGTGCCAGGAAGTAATTCTTCAACCTGTTCAATGCGTGGATCTTCTTGTACTCGCAAAAATCGGTAGGCAATCGCGAGAATAATACCAAAAAATAAGCCCAATCCTGTCATAATCGCAGGGGCGATAAAGAAGTTTTGCATGAAAAGACTCCGTGATATATCGTAAGAGTACGATGGATTGATGAAACTTTAAAATAACAACGAATTATAATAAAGGATTTGCGTTGAACTCCAAAGCTGTTGAACTCCAAAGCTGAACTTCAAAGCTAAAGCGTTGAACTCCAAAGTTGTTGTTGCTTTTTTCAAATTAACAATTAATAATTAATAATTAATAATTAATAATTAATAAAATGGCTACCAAACGTCTAAAAATTCCCCCGACTAAAAACGCACTATTAATTATCAAGCGCAAAATGGCTTTTTTGGAATTAGGGGCATCGCTGCTTGAACGTAAAAAAGAATTGCTCACACGCCTCGTGTATGAGCGTCTCAAACAATACCGTGCGCTCCGTCAAGAGGCAAAAAAATCTTTGGAAACCGCCTATTATTGGCTTGGCATGACTCATACACGGATGAGCAATCGTTCTTTACAACAAGCTGCGCTCGGTTTAAAACCACCACTTAATATTAAAATTTTGCCGCGTAGTCGTATCGGTGTACAATATCCCGCTGTTACTGCGACACGTCTTCCGCTCCAACCAGTCGGCTTAATGGGCACAGATAGCAGTTTCGATGAAACGCGCCGTCATTTAGCAGATATGGTTGTTCTTTTAGCTCGTCTTGGTGAAGCGGAAACAGCCCTATGGCGTTTATTGGAAGAGCAACGTAAAACGCAAAAGCGCGTTAATGCCCTTAAGTATAACGTGATTCCTAAATATGTTACGACGATTCATTTCATCAAATCTTCATTAGAAGAGGAAGAGCGTAACACATTGTTTCAAATCAAAGTTTTGCGAGAAAAGCAAGAAAACGTGTAACGAATTAGCCTTGGAATTGATTTCAAGGCGAATAGTTCCACCGATTTCATCGGTGGCTATTTACATTTCACCCCGTTGGGGTTAGTTAGTTTCAACACCGAAGGGGTTA
>JAGLHR010000265.1 GCA_023143415.1 Thiomargarita sp.
TCTGGTTTTGACTTTGACTTGAATTAGAGTCGAAAGTGATTTCCTGACCATTCCTAACTTTAAAATGGAAGCCAAATCTCAGAGGTTTTGGAAACCTCAGAGGTTTTTCGCGTGAAGGGATTTCCTTAATAAACGAGTTGTAATTCAATCCGATGCTGAGTGAGCCAATTATTGAGTTCACTTAAATCATCTAAATTAAGTGAACCCGTCACTTGCTTGAGTCGTAAAGTGTCAAGCACGTAATCATAACGAGTACGTGAATAATCACGTTTGGCACGGAGTAAATCACGTTGGGCGTTGACAACATCAACTGATGTTCGCGTACCTAATTCAAAACTGGTTTGCACCGCTTTTAGGGCAATTTCCGTTGAAATTAACGCTTGTTTAAGTGCTTTCACTCGACTGATATTGGACAGTAAATTCAAAAAGGTTTGACGGGTTTGCAATTGAACAGCGCGACGTTGTTGTTCAAGTTTATCTAATGCTTGAACATACCGCACCCTCGCTTCCTTTATGCGTGAACGTATCGCGCCCCCTTCATATAGGGAATAATTTAATTGTATAGCCAAACTGTTAGATATTGTTTTATTGCCCATTGTGTTCTCATCACCTCTGGCAATGTCGCTATAACTATGCCTACCGACTAAATCAATGGTTGGCCAATTTCCCGCGCGTTGTTTTTCAGTTTCTTGACGGGCTGTTTCTACAGCATATTGTGCCGCCAGTAATTGTGGATTTTGTGCCAGTGCAAATTCAGTCCAACTATCAATATCAACAGGTTTGGGACCCAATAAAGGTGCGTCTTCATTCAAAAAAGCTAACGCTTGATGATATTCTCCTGTGATTTCGCGCAACGATTCATAAGCATTATTTAATTCATTTTGTGCTTGAATTTCATCAGCGATGGCTAAATCATAGCTCGCTTGGGCTTCATGAACATCAGTGATGGCAATCAGCCCTACTTCAAAACGCTGCTGTGCCTCTTCCTTTTGTCGCTTAAACGCTTTTTTTGCACTACGCGCAAATTTCAAATTATCATTTGCAGCAAGTATCCCAAAATAGCGACTGGCGAGTCGTTCCATTAAGGCGAGTTTTGCACTTTCGTAAGAGGCTTGGGCTTGTTTAATTTGGCTATCAACTTGTTCTAATTGAATTTTAAGTTCACGTCGATAAAGGGCATAATTAAGAGAGAGATTATAACCAAAGCCCGTATTTTCTTGACTACCTCCAAACATCCCATCACTTTCAGTCCATTTTTCAGTCACATCAGCACCTAAGGTGACTTGTGGTAATAATGGCGCACGCGCTTGTGACTTCTTTTCTAGGATCGCCAAGTAGTCAGAATAGGCTATTTTCACTTGGGGATCATTTTGCTCGGCGATTTTGTAAAGTTCTAAGAGGGTTTCTGCTTGAATTGGGAAATTGAAAAAAATAAATAATAATAAAAACAAATGCTTATGCATAATTAATTCGAGATTTTTTATTAAATTTAGACGCACTGTGATAATAAGTGATAGTTTTACTCTAATAATAGAGTACAACGGATTTGCGAAATAAACGGATTTAAAAAAACGCTTGTCACTATGAATTGATGACGAGGATAAAGTTTTTTTGAAAGTAACTACTCAGGGCAACCACAAGGGATTGCCCCTACGACATAAGAAGATTTTCGTCCGTATTAATAAGAATATTGTAGGGGCAATCCTTTATGGTTGCCCTGAGTAGTTACAAAAAAACTTTATCCTCGTCGATTTAATCCATTCTAAAATCCGTTGTACTCAGTGCGTCAATTCTAAAATTAAACCTCGAAACCTGTTCGCCCTTTTTAAAACTTCAATTAAAATCACAACACAAAATGATCTGAGCGAGGTTTGTCCACCACCAAAGGCGGTAACGATGTTTCAAATAAAACCTCTGTATCAAATTCATCTTCACTAATACGATTAATCAAATAAGCCTGCATAAGAGGCTCCTCTCCGACAATCGCGAATAAACAGCCGCCCTCATTTAATTGCTCTTTCAATTGCGGATTTAAAACGGGTACAGAGCCAGTGAGAACAATCACATCATAGCGCGTATCAGTCTGCCAACCATTTACGGCATCGCCAACATTAAGAGAAAAGTTGTTAATATTCAATGCGTTAAGCTGTGTATCGGCTGTGTTGACTAAATCTTCAAAAATATCGACACTATCAACATGCCGCGCGGATTTTGCTAATAACGCCGTTAGATAGCCACTACCTGTCCCAATTTCCAACACGGTATCTTTTGGATGGAGCATCAATGCCTGTAATAAGCGTCCTTCAAGTTTGGGAGACATCATCACTTGATCATGAGCCAAGGGGATAGAGGTGTCAGTAAATGCCAAATGACGATAGGTTTCAGGGACAAATTTTTCTCTAGGCACTTGAGACATTAAATCCAACACTTGTTGATCAAGTACCTCCCAAGGGCGGATTTGTTGTTCAATCATGTTAAAACGCGCTTGTTCAATGTTCATAATTAGTTCAATAGTTCGGATTGTTTTATCGTTTTTCAGATAAATAATGATCGAGGCTAAAGTTTTTCTTCAAAAAACTTTAGCCTCGATCACGGAAAAGAAACCAAGTTTTTTTAAAAAACTTGGTTTCTAAGAATTAAAGGATTCATAGCAAATCTTAAAAAAACATATCGGGCATTTTATCCAATCTTGCGGCACTTTTGCCATTTTCTCCAGTGGAATAGGAACGCTTTAACAAGCTAAAAAACTGGGTGACAAGGTGAGTTTCTTATTTCTAAACTCAAACCGCTTGATGCACTCATATTCAGAAGTATTTTTACTGTTCGAGGCTAAAGTTTTTTGAAGAAAAACTTTAGCCTCGAATTCATTTGGAGATTGAGCCACACTTCAGCACTTGTACCAAATACTTTTCCTAAACGAATAGCAATATCAGAGTTAATCTCATGACGGTTGTTGATAATGTCATTCAGGAGGCTATGTGGTATCCTAATCCGTTCAGCAAGTTGAACGTGGCTTAAATTAAGCGGTTCTAAAAATTCTTCAACCAGAATTTCACCAGGCGAAAAGGGTTTACGTTTAGTGATATTCATAGCAAAATCCTTGTATAAAATTTAATGATATTTTTTATTGCCCACCCATTCTACAAGTTATCTCTTTCTTATCTGTCATAGAGCGTCAAGCCGCAACACCTAAAATCAACACAGGAATATCAATATTGGAAACACCGCGAGCTTCTAAATCCCAAACAAATTGCTCAAAATATGAAACGCCTGATGACATTTCCACGACAAAATCTTTGATTGATACGATCTCAATACCTACATCAATCACTGATAAATTATGAAATATTGTCATTTTGGCACACACATTATAAACCATGAAAGCGTACTTTCCGAACTGTACTTCAATACCTACCGCATTTTTTACAAAGTCCATTTCACGAAAAGCCCCTTTTGATGCTGTAGCAGACGTGTAATCTGATCGAGGCTAAAGTTTTTCTTCAAAAAACTTTAGCCTCGATCACATAGTATTGAGTTGGGTAATCACATTGGATTTTATGACTGTGCCAATTTAATGCCGTAAATTCCTTTTTAAAAGCTTTATTTAAGCAAGGAGGGCTGTATATCAATTTTCCCGCTTTATTTTGTTCTTTGCTGGTTTTAATTTTACAGGATTCACTATCTACATTTCTGATGATTTGTTTGATTTCTGCTAATTCATCAGGAAATTGAGATTCAACGATTTCTAAACCTTTATTGAAAGAATAAATACCTGCAATAATCATTGTGTTTTATTTCCGTTATCAAAAAAAAATAGTTCTGGCGTTTTATCTTTCCATTCTTGCGGCACTTGGGCAATTTTCTCCATAGTGGGCTGATAGACTGGTTTACCGAGGGGCCTTTTTTTGAGTGAACCATTAAAATAAGAACGCAATCGCTCACGAGCAATGTCAATATAACGCGCTTCTTTTTCACTCCCCATAGCACGTCTTCGATGTATAATAGACGCAATCAAAGAAGTACCCACACCCGCATAAGGGTCAAATACCCAATCATTTTCTTCAGTTAAGGCAAGAACGCACCGTTCAACCAGTTCAATAGGATATTGACAACCATGAATCGTTTTTTCTGGATGATTAGACTTGACATTGGGAATATCCCAAAAAGCGTTTTCCCAATCTTGACGAACGATTTCCCAAACATCGCTGGGGTTTTTACCTAATGGGTTGCCTGATAATTTTCCTTTATTTGGTCCTTTGTAATGGCGTTTTCCCGGATATTTAGATGGAACACGTACTGCATCAAGATTGAATATGTAATTATCACTTTTAGTGAACCATAAAATCGTTTCATATCGTCCAGAAAATCGCTTCTGTGTGTGTAACCCATGCCCAAAACGCCAAATAATTCGATTACGCAATTTTAAGTTAAGTCGTTTGAAAATATCATAGTATAAAATATCAAGAGGGTAAACTTCGCCATTTTCGACAAAATTGCCCACTTGCCAACAAAGACTGCCATTATTTTTTAATACGCGATAGAGTTGCGCAATGACTTTTTCTTGAATATTCAAATAGTTATCGATAGAAATTCGTTTTTCATAATCTTTACCGAGATTATAGGGCGGAGAGGTGATAACAAGAGAAACCGTATTATCAGGAATCGTCGCCACAAATTCACTAACATCACCATAATAAAGAACAATGTCAGCATTTTCGTTATAGTGATTTTCAATAGGTGGATTAAAAAAAGGCATTTTCGTTTCAATTTTTTTAATTTAAAACATCAGAGGTTTTGAAAACATCAGAGGTTTTTGAGTGACAAAGATTTTTTGGATTAAATGGATTGAATGCAAAAAAAAACCCTTAGCAAATGCTAAGGGTTTTGAGAAACTCAAAAAACCATAAACTAACTCAGTTTTGGTTACTTGCAGTCATCCCCACCAAGTTCTTTAACGATACCATTCATGACACCCAAGCGATCTTTTTGGACACCTTTCGCTAAGTCTTTAGCGGCTTTGACATCACCTTTCGCAAGTGCTGGCATTATCCCAGTTTCACGAGTGTTTTTAAAGGCTTCCCATGTTTCCTTGAAAGTACCCAGTTTCGCATCGTCAGCTTTTTTGTCGTCGCCAAGCATGGCAGTGTAAGCTTCTTCAAGCTTTGTGGTTGCAGCGTCAACCTGATTTCTCAAGGTGCCTTCACCTTTTGCAGCCTTGTCGCCTGATTTAACCATATCGACTAATTTTGAACGAGCATCGTTCAAGCTGGCTTTGACATCACAAATTGTTGCTGCCTGAGACAACTGCATAGCAAACATAGAAGCTGCTACCATTCCGCCAATTAAAAGCTTTTTCATCTACTTTCCTCACAAATTAATTATATTGAAACGCCTTGAAGACAAGCGTTAGTTTTGGCAAAAAAATTCGCCGTACACCATAATAAAGTGAAAGTATTTTACCAAATCAAAAATCCACTGTCAACTGGAATTTCAACAATTTATCAAGATTATCTTAATAGGAAATTGAATAATGAATTAGCAACTTTATGAAATAAATCCTTTTAGTATTTAGTACAACGGATTTTAGAATTGATTTTTTCTAGTAGTGAATTATCATTTTAAATGATAACTCTTTGTTAATTAAAACAATTTATTAATCAAGTGCGCGTATTCACCATTGAAATAAATCCGTTTTTTTCTAAAATTTGTTGTACTATTTTTTATAACGTATTGATTTAATTATTGAATTAATTAATTTAAGCGTAATAACTTATAAAAAATTGTTCTGTAACAGATGAAGTTTAAAATTGATATAATAAAATTTTTTTTAAGTCTCTTACAAAATGATCGTCAGCCTCAGAATAAATTCTGATTGATGATTATTTTGCAAGTTTCCTCATTGCTCTGATTCAAACCAATTATTAACTAACTCACAGGAGAAAAAAATATGAGCGAAAAAGAACCACGTTCGTCAAAGGGCTTTATTTGGGGTATTTTTTTATTTATTTGCGGTATCGTGTTTGCGGGTATTTTTAGTGTCACTTTGAAATACACCAATACCACTGAGTTTTGCGCTTCTTGTCATTCCATGCAAACCAACCTGAAAGAATTAAAAGAGACAGTGCATTATAAAAATGCGTCTGGTGTCACAGCAGGTTGTGCGGATTGCCACGTACCACATTCTTTAGTTCCAAAACTTTGGGCTAAAGTGATGGCAGCAAAAGATGTTTACCATGAAATCATGGGAACAATTAATACAGATGAGAAGTATGAAGCTCATCGTTGGGATATGGCTAATCGTGTTTGGGCGAAAATGAAAGCCACTGATTCACGAGAATGTCGAGAATGCCATTCTTTTGATGATATGGATTTTGATGAGCAAGATAGTTCAGCATCTAAAAAGCATCAAAAAGCAGTTGCTGAAGGAAAAACTTGTATAGATTGCCATAAAGGTATCGCTCATGAAGAACCTGAAGATCCTTCTGAAGAATAATGGTTAATGGTTTCGAGGTTTTAGTTTTTTTCAAAAAACTAAAACCTCGAAATGATTAACTGATGTGACGCACTATGTTTCCAAGAGGTTTAAGAAGCGGCGAAACGAGGTTTAAGAAAT
>JAGLHR010000266.1 GCA_023143415.1 Thiomargarita sp.
AAGTTTTACTTGCAGGATTTAGGTCCCATTTAAGTTGGTCATCCTTTCCGTTCATTTTATCCCCGACGATAGGTGACCAAATAACATGTCGGTGAAATAAATAAGTTCTTGTTTCTCGTTCCCAAACTCTGTTTGGGAAGGAATGAAACAACGCTCCGCGTTGTAAGCGAGCGTAGAAACCCACAAAACTGGTGTAAAAACAAAATTAGCGTTTTAAAAAAAGGCAGAAAATGAACACATTTTGTGTCAAAATAGAAGCACCAAAGAACGTGAACACCGCTTATCTCAATCCATAAGAGATTCAAGCGGCTTTTAATCATTTTTTTCTACAAAATCCACAGGTACTCATACGAATTTTTGAGACATTGGGGAAAAATCGTGTAAAACAACAGCCAATTCTGCAAAGCGAAATCAAGGGGAAGTTGTTTCAACGTATATGATTAACCCGACTGAAGATTATACTGATGCACAGTGGGATAAGCGAGCGTAGGGTGGGTAGAGTGAAACGAAACCCACCACCACCATTTAATATTAATTGAGAAATGGTGACGCTTCGCTCCTACCCACCCTACGCTTACTGAACAAATTTTCAGATGGCTTATGCATCGTTTTATAAAATGGACTTATTATTAACTTGGAATTGCAATCACTTGGCTAATGCCAATAAAAAGCAACATATCTCAATCATTAATACACGATTGAAATTATTTACTCCAGAACCTTTTTACTTACAGAGACAACGTAATGATAACCACCCTACTCATGTTCGTCAATACGCAAAGTACTTTTCTGGTTATACTTTTATTTGATGGTTTCAAAACTCCGTTTGTGAACCCATTCATGTTTGCTCCGCAAATCGCTTTTTGGAGCAGAATGCATGATATCCGCTCAACAAAAAGTAAGGAAATTTTGCGAATGTGCGGCGCGTCGAGAAATTGAATATGTGATGTTGCCACAGATAATAACTATGGTACACAAAACGATTGATAACTTTCGAGGTTCAAGTTTTTTTAATAGACATCTTTCCTAAATAGAGCTAAACCTAAGGTTAACAAGGGCAGCAACTAATCTCCAAATTAAACCGTCATTTTTATGTTTACCACGGTAAACATCTTTAACACAACGAAAAATTTTACACCATCGATTAATATTTTCAATCAAAATACGTCTTTTTGAAAGTGCTTTATTATGAGCTTTAGCTTCAGTTGTATGAGGTATTCCCCTTTTCTTTTTCATGGGTATAACAGAATTTTCATGGTATTTATTTAAACCTTGATACCCTGAATCTGCCAGAAGTTCTGAATCTGGATGTATCAAAACCCCACTTTCTTTGAAGATAGAAAAATCATGCTGTTTACCTTTTGCACAGTCAACCGATAAAATTTCTCCAACGGCAGAAGCCAGTATTTGAACCTTAACTGTATTCGAGGTTCAAGTTTTTTTTCAAAAAACTTGAACCTCGAATGTCGTTTTTTTTTACCAGAATAATACGATTTTTGACATTTGACCGGACGTTCTATTGGTTGTTCTGTGACATCTATAATCAATGTATCTGGTGGATTTTCCAGTCCCTTTTTCCGATTAGGAAGGGTTTCAACTTCAGCGAGAATTCTGACATAACGAGAATAAATTTGATGGCAATAAGACTCACTTATCTTAAAAACATCAGCCAAATTAATGAAAGTTGGATAATGACGAAGATAATAAATCGTTAGCAATAGACAATCTTCTAGGGACAGTTTGGTTTAAACCACGTCGTTTCAACGGATTACGTTTCTTTTCCTCTTTAATATAAATTTCTGTTTTATCACATAAATCTTGGAAGTGAGTTTTTGAGAGTCCTGTCATTCGTTTAAATGTTTCAGGTGTCTCCGTTTCTATTTCTTGGTATTTTTTCATGTTTTCTCTTGATGATTTTTTTGGGTTATCAAATTATTTTAACACAATTGAATTTAATCCGCTATTTAGGAAAGATGTCTAATTAAAAAAAACTTGAACCTCGAAAACATTTATTTGGCTTTTGACTTAAAAACTTGACATTTAAAAAAATGCAAAGTATAGTAAAATTTGGCTTGAAAGTGGTTAGCCTTCCACGTTAAAAAAAATGGGTTCAAGCTAAAAAGTAACTCCAATCTTCCATTAGGCGAGGAGATAATGGGTTGATCGCTCCCTTATTCACAGAGATTGAAATGATGCCTCATTACGCATTAATATCAATATTTGTCAATAAAATTGCTATCTATGTTTCGTACTCTGGTACACTTAATTGAAGTGTCAACGGCATCCGCAAGTTTTGTCATTGTTATTGATAAATTGACTCAGTTAATTAATTTAAATGAGTACGAGGCGGATATTTCATGATTTTTTTTGGTGAAAGGAGAAAAAACAGAAGTCAAAATTTATTCAAATTAAACACCTATTGATTTAATTGAACTTTGTGGCAAAGTATGAAGATATTTTTTGCATCAACGAGATTTATCGTCGGTTGCACTGTGTTTGCCCTTGTAACAAGAAAGATAGCTGACAAACTTTTCAGAAGTTTTCAGTAAAATATTAACTAACCAGGAAAATTTTAAATGAGAAAAAAACGGCTCGCTGAAAATGGCGTGCGAACACAAACTTTCAGCTCTTTATATCTAATTGGCTCTGCCCTGGGTATTTTAATGGCTGTAAATGTCTCCGCAGAGACAGATCCCAAGATTGAGATGGGCATATCCGAATATACACAAACTGGTGGTGCCACTGATCTCAAGGCTACTATTGCAGCGTTCAATAAGAACAAAGCAAGCACGACTGATCACTCAAAACTCAAGGAACTTGAAGGTCCATTTTCCAGTGGACCAGAAGTCACCAAGGCTTGCCTCGGTTGTCACAATAAAGCTGGTAGCCAGTTCATAAAAAGTATTCATTGGACTTGGAAATACAAGCACCCAATCACTGGGCAAGAACTGGGCAAAGCAACCTTGATCAACAACTACTGTACCAATGCCAAAGGTAACGAAGGTATGTGCGCCCAATGCCATGCAGGATACGGGTGGAAAGATGATACGTTCGATTTTACCAACGAGGAAAATATTGACTGTCTTGTCTGTCATGAATCCACTGGCACCTATTACAGAACTCCCACTTCAAAAGGCAATAAAGCCTGCTCAATCATGTTTGAAGGGAAAAAACCGATTGAATGGGCAAAAGTCGCACAAAGCGTACAAATGCCAGGGCGCAATAATTGTGGTACCTGTCATTTTTACGGTGGCGGTGGCGACAATGTGAAACATGGCGATCTCTCATCAGTACTTTTTAATCCCTCTAAAGAAATTGATGTCCACATGGACAGTGAGGGATTAAATTTTGCCTGTATTACCTGCCATGTTGATAATGGTGAAGGACACCAATGGGCTGGAAGCCGTTATCAGATGCACGCCAAAGATAATATCGGTCAAGGAAAACCCGGCATACCTCGGCAACGCGCCACTTGTGAAAGTTGCCACAGTTCTCTACCTCATTCAAAAATCACGTTGAAAGGTATTAAACTCAATGGTCATGCCGACAGAGTGGCCTGTGAAACCTGTCATATTCCCAAGATTGCCAAAGGCGGTGTTGCAACTAAGGTTGACTGGGATTGGCGCACGATGGGCAAACTCAAAGATGGTGAGGGTTACAAACTCAAAGAATATACCCAAGGCAATGGTGAGCACCGTGCCACCTACAAATCAATCAAGGGAGATTTTGTTTATAATGAAAACTTCAATCCCCATTATGCTTGGTTTGATGGTGTGATGAACTATACAACGATTCACACGAAATTCGAACCAGCCAAAGCACCTATTGACATCAATGGCTTTACTGGCGATTTTAATGATCCCAAATCACGCATTTGGCCCTTCAAACGTATGCACACGACTCAGCCTTATGATAAGGGTAATAACACCCTAGTCTATATGCACTTATGGGGTGAAGATGAAAACTCATTATGGGGTAATTATAACTATGAGAATGCCATCAAGGTTGGCATGGAAAAAAATGGCATCCCTTACAGTGGAGAATATGATTTTATCGAAACCTATTCCTACTGGCCTATTAACCACATGGTTTCCCCAAAAGAAGATGCGCTCACCTGTTCCGAATGTCATGCGCGTGGTGAAAAAGGACGCTTGAATGAACTCAGAAGTTTCTATATGCCAGGCCGTGATTATTTCAAATGGCTCGACATCATTGGTTATCTGACCATTCTCGGCGTATTTCTGATCATATTGTTGCATATTGTTATGCGTATCTTATGCTATAAAAGAATTAACAAATCCTGTCAAATTGGAGGTGAAAAATAATGGAAAAAGAAAAAAACGCCGTTGTCATTTATACACGCTATGAGCGATTCTGGCATTGGTCACAAGCGCTTTTGATATTTATCCTCGCCTTCAGTGGCTTCGTGATACATGGCACATTTAACGTGATTGATTTTGAAACGGCAGTCACTATCCATACTTACAGTGCCATCCTGTTGCTACTGTTATGGTTGTTCACAACCTTCTGGAATTTCACCACCGATAACTGGAAACAGTTTGTGCCAAGAATTCAGGGGTTGCCCGCCGTTCTCCGCTACTATGCGTGGGATATGCTATTTGGCAAACCGCATCCACATCATAAGACTATGCAACGTAAGCAAAATGCCTTACAAGGGCTGGCTTATCTCACTTTCATGGTCGTTATCGGTCCTGCCCTCTGGATTAGCGGCATTATCTACTTGACGTATGATTTATGGAACGTGATGGAAGGATCGCAAAGTCTATTTCAAGCCGTGACATTTTTCCATACAGCGGCAGCCTTTATGATGATGGCTTTTGCCTTTATCCATATTTATATGACGACAACGGGTAAAACGCCTTTCCATTACATCAAGACGATGATCACGGGTGTAGAAAACATCGAACTGACTCAAGCTGAAAAAGCCTACTTTTCAGAACAGCACCCTAAAATATTACGTAATAAGGAATGATTGGTATTTTCTGCCTAATGTTTCATACCTGCCAGGTTTTCAAACATGGCAGGTATTGAGAGCGTAGGGTCAATGCCATTAAGTTAAGCCAGGGCGAACACGCAGGTTCGCCCCTACATCCCCTGAATACGTTTCGAGGCGAAAGTTTTTCTTCAAAAAACTTTCGCCTCGAAGATTGGTAGGGGCAGACCTGTGTGTCTGCCCTTAACTTAATGGCATTGAAGCGTAGGGTGTGTAGAACAACAGAAACCCACCATTCATCATATCAATCAAGGGTGGGTGGAGCGTTCGCTCTACCCACACGACGCAACTACACAACAAAAAAACAGTGAATTAATGGCTAAAATTAAGAACCCACATCCTGATAATTTCAAATATTCTGGAAAAGAAGATAAATTTCTAGAAATGCTATATCAGCTGCCAGACGAATGGGAAGTTTGGCATGAACCTAAGCTGCATGGTGGATTAACGCCTGACTTTGTTATATGGTTAAATGATGTTGAACATCCCGGAATAATTATTATTGAATTGAAGAATTGGTCACATCAATATGTGAAATCCGTTACATCAGACAACATAATTTTATCTGATCATAGAGAAGAGTATAATCCCATTCCAAAATTGAAAAGAGTGAAAGAAAATTTAAATGAATCTTTATCAAAGCATTATAGAATGGTGCCAGGTCTTCAAGATTTAGCTGTTATTCCGATTTTATGTTTTTGGTCAGAAGACGTTAATAAAATGCCAGAATTGTTGCAAGGTGATGGAGAAGTCAATGTCTTTGGTAAAGATATTGCTAGAGATCATGAAAAAGTTGAAACTTATTTTATCAATATCATAAAAAATTACTATGATGAAGTAGAAGTTCAAGCACCAGTAACTTCAATAGATATGAAGAGGACGTTACGTCAATATATTGATCTTTCTACAAGGGTTAGCTTTGCATCAGGCAAAATTTCTGATCCAAGAACACAGAAAGCTGGTGACAAACATGAGAAACCTATCATCTCTGTGTTAGATAAATATCAAGAACGGATGGTTTTTAAGGAACAACTTGGGCATCAGGTTCTAAGTGGTGTATCTGGTACTGGAAAGACAATTATATTATTAGCTAGAGCTAATTGGTTTGCTAGACAATTTCCTAAAGAAAATCAATTATTTATAGTTAATCAAATTGTATTATGTAATAATCTTGAACAAAGATATAAAATACAATATTCAAATTCCGAAGATGATTTAAATAAAATAAAATTCAAAACATTTGGGCAATGGTTTAAAAGTGCCTTGCCTATAAAGGTGTTTATGACATCATAGAAAAGTCTAAAGATGATCAAGATGGGAAAGTAAAAATAATAGATATGCTTGTGGAAAAAGCTCTTGATAACAAAATTGAGTTGAAGAGTAAATGGATGTTAACAGAAAGTGGAAAATATGGGCATATTTTTATAGATGAAGCTCATCAAATGCACACATCGTGGATTAAATTATTAGCCCAATTTGCTAAACGCTTTCCAGCCAAACGGCAGAAATCTACACCTAATATCTGGATTTCTTATGATAATGGCCAAGGTATTTACCGGGATCGTAAATTCGTAGGTAAAGAAGTGGGTTTAGATTTAAGAGGTAGAACTCACAGATTACAAAGGGTTTATAGGTGTGGTATGATGTCTTGGATTTTTGCAGCATGTTGTTATCCAGCTTCATTAGAGACATATCGAGAGCAATCAGTATCTGAATATTTGGAATTTGTCAGAAAAGGGTCTTGGCCAAAGGCTATCACTGCTGATACCTTACAAGAACAAGCTGCTAAATTAAGGGAAATGATTAAGAATTTAGTTGACAAAGGAAGCTATAAGTATTCAGATGTAACCATCTTTTACGCAGTGGCAGGTTATAATCAAGATTTACCAACTAACAATCAAAGGGTTAAATCTATTTTAGATAAAGCTTTTGATGATGTTGGCGGAATAGAATGGGTTGCCATTAACAAAAAAGCAGTTAATTGGTCATCAAATAAAGTTAGAGCCTGTTCTTTCACGTCTTCACAAGGAATAGATGCCCCAATATCAGTATTTTTCGGTGCTGAATCATTTGATATTTTCCGTGAAGATAGTTGGGTTAAACCCGGTGCACTTTTTTACACGGTTCTGACAAGATCAACAGATATTATAATAATCACTTATAAGGCGCTTAAAAATGATCCAAAAAGCCCTTTTTTATCTGCTCTTTTCAATGGCTATATCAAGGCAAAAGAAATAAAGGACAAGGTTGAAAAATTAAATCCGGTATATGATGATGGAAATAGTGTTTATAGAGTAAAATGGGAAACTTTTGATTCTTTCATAAATAACTGATGTTACGCAAAGCGATTCTATTCGAGCTAAGAAATCCGATTTTTTTTGTTCT
>JAGLHR010000267.1 GCA_023143415.1 Thiomargarita sp.
ATACAATCCTTGTAGTTATTGTTGTCAGACGAAAAACTTGATGATCGAGTACAAGATAGATAAAAAACGGCGGTATCGAGTTTAAATGAAAAACGGGGTATTTCTGGAAAAATCTGATAAGTCGCTGTGCATTGTCAGAGATTTTATTCGCGGCTCAGAAACCGAGTTTTTTGAAAAACCTCGAATTCTAAATTGATTATTTCTGCACAGGTACTTATAATGTTTTTTCATAATCCCTTAATCTGTTTAATCCTGTTCAAAACTATGAAAAAATACACACATTGTTTACGCCCCCTATTTACTGAAAATATTGTCAAAACTTTGGCAAAAGGGGAATCTGTCAATATTTATGGTGCCAAAGGGCAGGGCAGAAAACGTTTATTAGAAGATTTAAAAGATTGTCAATTTGAAAATATGCAGATGTTATTGGTGAATATGAGAAATTTTGCCAATAGCTATCAGGGATTTGTGGAGGCATTGGCGAAAGAAATCGGTTTTGTCGGAAAAACGATTCCTAGATTGGCGACTTTGTTGGATGAATTAGAACAATCTAACAAGGATGGAAAGCGAAAAACGGTTATTTTGCTCCATCATTTTAACAGTCTATTTGATAATGATAGATTGCATCCAGATTATGGTATTCGTTTTTTTGATAATTTAAATGCGATTAAGAATCGGGATAATATGGCTTTGGTTTGTGTGACTGAAAAGAAGCATAATAGTTATATGATTTATGCCAAAGCAGTTGTTGATCATGGTTCTTGGTTGGATTTGAAACCGAAAAGATTACCAGAATTGGATTCAGAGCAAATTGCTGAGGAAATGCAACGGCATTTTTCTGGATTGTATTCTGCTGAATCTAATCCGTTTAATAAAATCGTCACTTCTCACAGCCAGCCTTATTCTTTATTGGAATATATGGTGGATAGATTGGAGAATCGAGAGGATGCTGATATTCCTTTTGCAAAACGGCTTGAGAAATGGCGAAAACAGTTTGACAAGGAAAATCCTTTGCTGACTAGCCCAAATGCGAATAAAATGGTACAAGGTTTCTCTAATTGGTTAGGCGCGTTGAGAATCGGCGGACTTTTTGATAAGCTGACTTATGGTTTTCCCAATGCAATAGTGGATATTGTTAAACTGATTACTCGCAGAAATAAATAGGTAACAACTCAGTAGAACGTAGGGTGGGTAGGAACGAAGTGG
>JAGLHR010000268.1 GCA_023143415.1 Thiomargarita sp.
TAGAATTTATTTCATGCGCGTTCCTTAGCTTTGGTAGCGAGTCATTTTGCCACGCCCAAAGCTGAAGCGTTGGACTCCAAAAGGTATTAAAACTTATGCCTAAATGAAAGGTCGTTGTGGTTTTTTACTGACTCCGCCCTTATGATTAAACAAGGCAATTAGCCATAAATCACCTATTTTAGACGTTTAAATACTAACGTCCCATTCGTTCCGCCAAATCCAAATGAGTTTGATAATGCAACCTCTATCTTCATTTCCTTCGCATGATGGGGAACATAGTCTAAACCCTCACATTCAGGTTCAAGGTGAAATAAATTAATGGTTGGCGGTGCAATTTGATCACGAATACTTAACACACAAAATATCGCCTCTAAGCCACCAGCCGCCCCTAACAAATGTCCCGTCATGGATTTAGTCGAACTCACGGCTAATTTTTGTTCACCAAATACTTTTTTAATGGCCAATGTTTCAGCTTTGTCACCGGCTGGCGTTGATGTGCCATGAGCATTGATGTAATTGACTTCTTCTGGATTTAATTGGGCATTACGCAAAGCATTTAACATACAGCGTCGCGCTCCTTCGCCGTCTGCCGGCGGTAAAGTCATGTGATAAGCATCACCACTCATTCCAGAGCTAAGCAATTCTGCATAAATACGTGCGCCGCGCTGCTTTGCATATTCATATTCTTCAAGTACCAATACGCCTGCTCCGTCGCTAAGAACAAAACCATCACGTTCTTTATCCCAAGGGCGACTAGCGGTTTCCGGCGAATCATTGCGGGTGGATAAGGCGCGGGAAGCGGCAAAACCGCCTATACCCATTTCTGAACTGGCCATTTCCGCACCACCGGCAATCATCACCTCTGCGTCCCCATATTCAATTAAACGGGCTGCATTTCCAATGCTATGTGTTCCCGTTGAACAGGCGGTAACGATGGCATAATTGGGACCTTTTAAACCATACTTGACTGATAGGTTGCCCGCTATCATATTGATAATATTACTCGGTACAAAAAAGGGCGAAATCTTTCGCGCCCCACCTTTCAAATAAGCATTATGGCCCTTTTCAATGCCAGGGAGTCCGCCGATACCGGAACCGATTGCTACCCCGATTCGTTCTGCATTGGCTTCGGTAATTTCTAGGTTTGCATCTTCAATGGCTTGTGTCCCAGCAGCAATGCCGTAATGGATGAAGGTATCCATTTTTCTTGCTTCTTTAATGGACAAGTATTGCTTAACATCAAAGCCTTTAATTTGTCCTGCAAATTGGACAGAAAAGCCTTCTGTATCGAAATTGGTAATTGTCGCAATTCCGCTTTTTCCTGCCAATACAGTTTCCCAACTGTCTTTGACCGTTAAGCCGACAGGAGAAACTGCACCGAGCCCTGTAATAACAACACGTCTTTTAGTCACTTGAATTGCACACCCTAAAAAAAAAGGCCAACGTCATTTTACGGTTTGTTGTTCTGCACATTTTAGCCATAAGATATTTGATGTTTCCAAAATATCAGAGGTTGATGTTTCTGAACGAGTATAAAACCAATTAAGCAACGTGGCCTTTATAATTCCGATTAAATGGTTATTTTTTTTCGGCCTCTTCAATATAATCAATCGCTTGTTGTACGGTTTGGATTTTTTCGGCCTCTTCATCGGGAATTTCGCACCCAAATTCTTCTTCAAGTGCCATTACCAATTCTACGGTATCAAGAGAATCTGCACCGAGATCGTCAACAAAGGAGGATTCATTACTGACCTCATTTTCTTTGACTCCCAACTGCTCAACGACTATTTTCTTGACACGTTCCTTAATGGTACTCATAACAATTTTGTCCTCTTTTCAGTTTGTTTACGACATATACATGCCACCATTGACATGTAATGTTTCACCGGTTATATAATCAGCCGCTTTTGAAGCTAAAAATACCACCGCATTTGCGACATCACTTGGCAAACCTGTACGGTTTAGTGGGATTTGTTGCAAAAGGACAGTACGTTGTTCTTCAGGCAAGCTGCGCGTCATATCAGTTTCAATAAAGCCGGGGGCGACCGTATTAACAGTAATCCCACGACTTCCAACTTCTTTAGCTAATGATTTACTAAAAGCTATTGTACCTGCTTTTGCAGCGCTATAATTTGTCTGTCCGACATTACCTGTCAACCCGACAAGGCTACTTATTGTGATTATACGCCCATGTCGGGCTTTCATCATTTTACGGAGACAGGCTTTAGTTAAGCGATAAACCCCTGTTAAATTCACATTGATGACATGATTCCAATTATCATCACTCATTCGCATCAATAGCGTATCACGGGTAATTCCCGCATTATTAACTAAAATGCTTGGCATTTCCGCTGCTAAACTGGCTACCAAGGTTTCAATGGAATCGAGACTGCTTATATCAAGCACTTTTCCCTTTCCTTTGATGCCTTGTTCATTCAAAGATTGTGTGATACGCTCTGCACCCGTTTCGGTGGTCGCTGTACCAATGACAAGCGCACCTGCTTGTCCTAGAGCTAACGCAATGCTTTGACCAATGCCGCGACTTGCGCCTGTAACGAGGGCAATTTCGCCGTTTAAATCCAAATTCATGCGAGGGCCTCTAACGCTTGTTCTAATGTTTTAGTATCCATTATTGGTTTTGCCGTCGCCGTGCGAGCAATACGTTTATTTAAGCCTGTTAACACTTTTTTAGGGCCACATTCAAACAACATCGTCACGCCTTCGGCTACTATTTTTTCAATTGTTTCTACCCAACGCACGGGGTTATAGAGTTGTGCCGTCAGGGCAGTGCGAATATCAGCAGGTTCCGTTTTGACGGAAACATCAACATTATGAATCACGGGAATTGTCGGCGCGGTTATAGTAACAGCAGTAAGACGCTCTGCCATTTTTTCAGCGGCGGGCTGCATTAAGCGGCTATGGGCAGGTACACTGACTTGCAACAAGATAGCGCGTTTAGCTTTCGCCGCTTTCGCCTGTTCTATCGCCCGCTTGACAGCCGCAGTATGTCCCGCAATGACAATTTGACCAGGGGCATTAAAATTGACGGCTGAAACAACTTGATTTTGGGCAACTTCTGCACAAATGTCAATCATTTTTTCATCTGTTAAACCTAAGATAGCTGCCATTGCGCCTTCACCTTCAGGCACCGCCGCTTGCATAAAACGACCTCGATCTTGTGCCAAGCTGACAGCATCTTTAAATTCTAATGCGCCTGCACAGACTAAAGCGCTGTATTCACCAAAACTATGTCCTGCCATAAAAACAGGCTCGCTACCCCCTTGCTCTTGCCAGACGCGCCATGTACTTACACCACCAGCAAGTAGTGCTGGTTGAGTTTTATCGGTTTGATTTAAGGTTTTCTCTGGCCCTTCTTGGCTCAAATCCCATAAATCATAGCCTAATATCTCGGAGGCTTCCTCAAAGGTGTGTTTGATAATGGGATAAGTCGCGCTTAAATCCGCTAACATGCCGACGGATTGAGAGCCTTGCCCTGGAAAAACAAATGCGTGTTTCATTTCAATTATAGTGATTTAATTAATGCGAATTGAGAGTTAAAATAGGAGTCCAACGCTTTAGCTTTGGGCGTTTATAGGAGTCCAACGCTTTAGCTTTGGGCGTTTATAGGAGTCCAACGCTTTAGTTCCGTGCTATTAACTCTCCAAAGCTGAAGCGTTGGACTCCAAAACCAAACCAAAGCTGAAGATTTGGACTCCAAAACCAAAGCGTTGAACTCCATTTGAGGCTAAAGTTTTTTGAAGAAAAACTTTAGCCTCAAAATCACTTAGGAATGAGAACTTAATAAAACCCT
>JAGLHR010000269.1 GCA_023143415.1 Thiomargarita sp.
ACTTTAGGCTGAAATATTCTTATTCCGACTGACGAAAATCTTCTGATGTAGGGGCAATCTCTTGTGGTTGCTCTGAGTCGTTACGTTTTTTAAAGAAAAACTTTAGCCTCGAATAGAATTGTCAGAATTAAAAATTAAGTGAGTTTTCATTGACTTATGATCTTTTAAATTCTGTTAATTCTTAAATTCTTAAATTCTGATTCTAACTATGGAAAGTGATTTAAATCAATAGCTTATAAAGTTATCTCCTGTACAAAGCTCTTAATTCGCATATTCCACTCGAATCTTATCAAACGCGCTTTGATAATCAAAATCACGTAACTGATCAATTTCGGCAGAACTGAATTGGGATTTGATACGTCTCGCTGTGGCAAGGAGGGGTAAATCTGACAGTTGTTGAACAGGTACACCCGCTTCTAGCAAACTAACACCTTGATGATAAATGTTAAGCATCAAGCTGAGTAATAACATTTGTTTTTCAGGTGAACAATAACAGTCGATTTCATCCACCGCACTTTGCTGTAAAATACCTTCTCGGATAAGGGCAGCCCCTTCTAATACCCAACGTTGGGCAGATGAGAGAGCTTCAGGACCAACAAGGTTGACAATACGCGCCAATTCATCAGCATGGGCGAGTAATTTTAAGGCTTCATTGCGATATTCTAACCAATGGGTATCAATGTTTTCTGCCCACCATTGTTTAGCAGTGTTGACATAATCGGAAAAACTGTCATTCCAATCTATTGACGGATAATGACGCGCATCAGCGAGTTCTTTGGATAAAGCCCAAAAAGTTTGGACGATTTCTTTAGTATGGCTCGTGACAGGTTCGGAGAAATCGCCGCCGGGCGGGGAAACGGCACCGATTAATGTGACGGATGCTTTTTTTCCCCCTAAAGTTGTCACGCGCCCCGCCCTTTCATAAAAGGCAGCGAGCCGTGAAGCCAGATAAGCAGGATAACCCTCTTCAACCGGCATTTGTCCTAAACGTCCACCAACTTCACGCAACGCTTCAGCCCAACGACTGGTAGAATCCGCAACCATAACAACATCATAGCCCAAATCTCGATAATATTCGGCAATCGTCACTCCAACATAAATAGAAGCCTCTCGTGCAACAACAGGCATATTAGAAGTATTGGCGATCAGTAATGTACGTTCCATTAAGGAACGTCCCGTGTGGGGATCAATCAGTTTCGGGAAACTCTCTAAAATGTCAACTAACTCATTACCCCGTTCACCACAACCGACATAAATCACAATTTCAGCATTCGCCCAGCGAGCAATTTGCTGTTGTAGCATCGTTTTACCCGCCCCAAATGGTCCTGGCACCGCGCCCTTGCCGCCCTTGAGTAAGGGAAAAAATGTATCTAATATACGTTGTCCTGTCAGTAATGGCGAAACAGCATGATCGCGATTTTGATAAGGGCGCGGGGTGCGAACCGGCCATCTGTGAAACATCTGTAGGCTTTGAATTTTGCCATTTTCCTGTTTGACTTTAGCAATGGTCTGTTCTATAGTATATTCGCCCGCATGAGCCAGTTCGATCAATTCACCATGACAGTGAGGAGGAACTAAAATGGGGTGGCTGATACTTGGCGTTTCCTCTACTTTACCTAAAAGAGTGCCAGGCGAAACTTGTTTTCCTAGCGGCAACCGATTATTAGAAGTAAAACGCCATATCGTCTCACGCGCCAATGGTTCAATGTTTAAACCGCGAGCAATGTAATCACCACTCTCTGCAAAAATCTTATCAAGGGGACGTTGCACCCCATCAAATATTTTTCCAAGTAGCCCAGGTCCCAATTCGACTGACAAAGGATGACCTAATGTATGAACCACGTCAGAGGGACGAAGGGATTCTGTCGATTCATAGACTTGTACCGTTGCTTGTTTTCCGTCTAAACGAATGACCTCTCCCATTAAATTTAACTGTCCCACTCGCACCTGTTCACCGTTACGAACACCCGGCAATTCTACTGTCACAATGGGACCGTTAACCGCAATAATTTCTCCTGTTATTTCAGTCATTTAGAGATTCCTTGTGTTGCTGAGGCAAACAATTGGGCAGTAATGATTTGATAAAGTTCATCTTCCATACGCGCAATGAGTCCCTCAAAAGTATTATCTATACGAATCCGATCAGCGCGTACTAACACGCCACCGGTAGATTGCTGATGACTATCAGAGAGGGTACATTGTTTATCTGGCACAGATTTGACGATTTCTTCCCATTGTGGAGCAAGTAGGGCATGATCGTGATGATTGACTTCAACCACCAACGCTTCATCCTCAATTTGTTGGGCAGCACTGATGAAATATTGTTTTAATAAATTAATATAAGTCGTTTTGCGTAACCGTTTTAAATGTTCATATAAATGGTTAATCACTGATTGCAGTAATTTCCAACGTAATTGATCCAACTCTGCTTGCATTTTTATCTCGCTCGCTTGCACAATACGGCGATATTCTTGCTCTGCTTCCGCTTTAGCCATTTCAATTTCGCGTTCTTCGCGCCTTCTCAAGCGTTTAGCAGATTCTGCCAACATTTTTTCGCGTTGTGCTTGAGCGGCGGAAAGATGACTCTCTGCCAACACTTGGGCACGTTTATGAATGGCACTTTCTAATTGTTCAATTTGAGTGTGGGTACTCATACTTATATATGATTTAACCTTTGAAATTGATGTTAAAATTATCGTTACTACTCAGGGCAACCACAAGGGATTACCCCTATATAAGGGCAACCACAAGGGATTGCCCCTACATAAGAATATTGTTGTAGGCTGCACTCCTTTATGGTTGCCCTGAGTTACGAATATTGTAGGCTGCACTCCTTTATGGTTGCCTGAGTAGTTACAAAAAATGTAACTACTCAGCGGTTAGCCT
>JAGLHR010000027.1 GCA_023143415.1 Thiomargarita sp.
ACGAGAAAACTTGATGATCGAGTATTAGTATTATGCCTTATGATCTTGAATCTTTAAGAGATTCATTAGAAGTCGAAGTGGATCTGCGTTGAGGACAAAAAAATGGCTAAAACTAGAAATCCGATTTTTTCAAAAAATCGGATTTCTTTAACTGATGTGACGCAGGGTTCTTCCAATTCAAATACTACTTCAATTCCACTGATGAAATCGGTGGAACTTTAATACAACTCCACTAACTATTCGTGTTTTTTTAATTTTTTGTACTCATTATCCTAAAGTTTATAACCGCAATCAGAATAACTATTCATTTTTTATGCACCGCCCACTTTCATGCCCACAATCCCTTTAGAATTTCCTGTTATCGTCACACCTTCAAAGGAAGGATATCACTTACGTCCCTTATTTTTAGAAAATCCGAACCGTACCGCTAAACGTTTTCGTGACGCGGTGGATTTACTCACCAGAGATGTGCGCCGACTCTTTCGTACCTTTGAAACGAAACGTGAAACCATTGAAGAACTGTTATGGTTCGCTTTTAATCCGAATATCAAGTTTGAATTAAAAAGGCTCTGCTTTTCCCTTGGCCCCCACATGATTTTTGGCGACTTTGCCGTCGTGCGTTTTTCCCTTAAAGATCATCAAATTTTATGTTTGCCCGGTTTTGATAATGTTTTTGCCATCGTAAGCAAAGACATTATTCAACATGGTCATTTAACTGAGCAATTGACGACGATTGTACATGATCAATTGCAGAATCGGCGAAAAAACGTCGATTTTTATGTTGATGATTACTATGCTAACGGTGGTGAATTTGTAACAACCGTTTCACTGCAAGTCAATGTTAAACGCGCAAAATTTCCGTTTGAACAAGATATGGAAGGATTATTTGCTTCTTTATCAGGTTCACAACAACATTTTTCGGGAGCAACAGAGATTGCGCGTGTGGGAACCAATTTACGCGATCATTATCCAAGCCGCCTCAAACGCGCTTCGCTGCGCGACGAACAAGTTGAAAACTTCAGCAAACTCATTTTTGGTTCAACAATGACAGCAGTAATCATTGTGGGACCACCGGGTTGTGGACGCACGACGTTGCTACATGAAACATTTTACCGTTATATTAAGGCACAAGAGAGTCAACCCAAATCCAAAGTGGCCACCTTATGGCATATTGATCCTAATCGCGTGATTGCTGGCATGAGCATTGTGGGTATGTGGCAACGACGCTTTGAATCTATTTTGGAATATATCATCCAACCCAAAACGCCAGCCCACGCTCGTCCACGCTTATTTATTGATAATCTAGTCGCCCTATTCCGTATAGGTAAAAGTGCTCAAAATTCGCTAACGCTCGGAGATGTGCTAAAGCCTTATTTAGAAGAACGGGCGTTGACATTTATTGCCGAAGCCAGTCCTGAAGAGTGGAATATTGTCATGGAAACGGATCGCCGTTTTGCCGATTTATGTCAAGTGTTCCGTCTGAATGAGTCAAATATGGCTGAAACGGCACATATCGCATTATTAGAACGGGCACGTTTAGAACAAGAACAGGAATGCGAAATTGATAATGAAGCGATAGAACGTGTCTTTGCTTTGACCCACACTTTGCTACGACGCACGGCGATGCCGGGTAATGTGGTGAGTTTTCTTGAGCGTTTGGCGGCTAAACATAGTCATGGTACAGTCGGCATCGCACAAGTTGAAGCGGCGGTTAGCGAAATCAGTCTGATGAAGATTGATTTACTTGATCGCCAAAAAACATTACGTTTCGATTCAGTTCAACAAAGTATCGCCGCTCAACTGATTGGACAACCGGAAGCGGTAAATTGTTTGGTTAATGTGATACAAACCATCAAAGCAGGGCTGCAAGACCCTAAAAAGCCGATGGCAACCCTACTTTTTATTGGCCCTACCGGTGTCGGTAAAACACAAGCCGCTAAAGTATTAACCCGTTATTTATTCACCGACGAATCGCAATTGATACGGCTAGATATGAATGAATTTGTCACCGAAGCCGATATTGGGCGATTAATTGGCTCTTGGAGACGACCGGATGGCCTTTTAACGACACAAGTTCGTCATCGACCTTTTTGTATCTTGCTATTAGATGAAATTGAAAAGGCGCATCAGACAATCCATGATTTACTCTTACAAGTTTTGGGAGAAGGACGGCTTACAGACGCTTTGGGGCGCACGACAGATTTTACCAATACCATTATTATTCTGACTTCCAATTTAGGGGCAGAACAAGTCAGTCAGAAATTTGGATTTGTCGAAAGAGACGCAAAAAATCAAGCCAGTAGCTATCGCGCCGCCGTCGAAGACTTTTTTCGCCCAGAATTATTAAATCGTATTGATCGCATGGTGGTGTTTAAATCCTTAGAATTACAAGATGCCATTACCATCACCCGCCAACAACTCAGCAATTTATTACAACGAGATGGCTTTGTGCGTCGCACGACAATTCTTAATATCTCAGAAAAGGCACTGCTTTCTGTCGCACAGCGTGGATTTGATGCGATCTTAGGGGGACGCGCCCTCAAACGGGCGATTGAACGCGACTTAACGGCATTAGCCGCAACACAGCTCATCGGTTTAAGTGCGAAGCAACCCATTATCTTAGATATTGACTGGAAGAATGAACATCTTCAGCCCTACATCACAGCCTTATGCCCTGCACCAAAAAAAGACCATGTTCTCACCGTTCAAGACGTTTCATTGGAAAACGTGAAGCAACTGCTTGAATTTGCTTCTGAATTAAGAGAGCGGCTTTATGCCAGGCGAAAGGGGGATGAACTGAGCGATGCCTCCGACGAAATGCGGTTACTCTTGACAATGCAAGAATCCCTATTTGAAATCAAGGAGCAATTAGATGAAATGCTTTGGGCGATGGAAACGGCGCGTGATCCAATAGAAATTCGTTTCACAGCAGAAGGCTCACCAGCGCGTTTTTCTTTCAGTTGGACTAAAGAACACTGTATTAACAGTGCCGATTTTTATGCCCATCAAGATATTCGTGATTATTTAGAAGAAATGTATATCGTTGCTCCCAAACTGATTCGTGAAACTCAAGGTAACTGGTTGAATTTATTAATGAATGTAACATTTTTAGGCTTTTTCTGTCAAGGGATAGAATTAAACCAGTTAGAGGTATTGACATTAACGCTGCATTCACGAGTTCATGGCAGCGGCAAGAAAGAGTTAGATTATCTTTTAACCGCTTATGAAAAAACACTCGCCTATCTTGGGCTAGAAACGACGCGCCTACCACCATCACCGGGCAACCGCTATTTACAAATAAAAGGGCCCTGTCTGCATACCCTATTACAGGGTGAAGAGGGCATTCATTTATTTCACCCGCCCAATGAAAATGCGCTACCACTCCAAGTCAGCCTAACGCCATTGAACGCTGACATAGTTAACGCTTGTAAGACGTTACAGATGATCCGTAGTTACGCGCTGCCCGTCGAGGGTGAAAAAGCGGGCGTGCTGACTGATTTATCGACAGGAATGCTTAATCGCAGTGATTTGGAAGGATATGATTGGGCATTGCTTTGGTATGCACAATTGCCGGAAAGGGTAAACATTTTTTAAGAGGATGAGTGCTTTTAAGCCTTCCTCTTGCAAAACTCGCTTTTTCGAGTTGAGATTTAGAAATCGGATTTTTGAAAAAAAATCGGATTTCTTAAACCTTGAGGTTTAAGTTTTTTGAAGAAAAACTTAAAGGGCAATAAAAATACATGACCGCCCCCTCACTGCCATTAAGTTTTCGAGGTTCAAGTTTTTTCGGTAACTTGAACCTCGAAAGGAATATTTATTGGAATCCAAACCGTCAGATTTGGATGATTTCGCTTAAATCTCAAACACTTCCAAATCTAAAGGTTTGGACTCCAAATCTTTAGATTTGGACTCCAAATATAAAGGATTCGAGGTTTTAGTTTTTCTTCAAAAAACTAAAACCTCGAATGGACTCCAAGGCTTAACTTAATGGCTTTGGACCGTCCCCTACGTTAACTAACTTAACTCAACTTCGTCAACAGTTCTTCACGAGAGGATTGCAAAAGCAAATGTGATAAATCTTGGGGTGGTAATTGGAGCAACGGTTTAATGATCCGTGACAATGCCTCATCAATCGTACCAAATCGAAACAAGAGTAAGTTTTTCACAAAAACACTCCGTTCTTCTAAACGTCCTTCTTTTCGTCCTTCTTGTAAAGTATTATCTCGCCAATCTTGATAAATCTTTGATAAGTTCATAAGCACCTCCTTATCATCTTGGGTTAAGTTTTTATGAGCGGTTATACAAATACGCCACCTCAATAGCAGCCCCTCGATATGGTTACGTAAAGCATTATCTTCTGGAAAAGCACGTATTTCTTCAATCGCTTGTTTCTGTGTGGCTCCCTTTCCTAAGAGTCTCAGTAACTGATGTTACGCAAAGCTATTCTATTCAAGCTTAGAAATCCTTTGAAAAAATCGGATTTCTTAAACCTCTTGGAAACATAGTGCGTCACATCAATTACTTTTTAAAAAGCGGTAAATTGGACACCGGCACGTTTTCACCTCGCGCCTTTGCTTTTGCAGATTCACGCCTCAATGCAAATTCTTCAGCATCAGAAGCATTGATAAAAACGTTACGTTCAAGAGCATGATCCAGAGCATCATAAAGCCCTGCGCGGCGAGCCATAGTACGGTGTTGTTGTTCGATATGTAACAGTTCACGGATCAGTTGAAAATGAATTTTTTCATCGTCCCCTTCTTGTTGACATAAGTCTTTTAAAAGCGCGATGTCTTCTGGCTGAAAAATTTGATGATCGTTAAGGCGTTTACCCTGATAAATTTTACCCATAACACGCTGATAAATCTTGGGTAAATTATCTTCAATCTCATGCTTTTCCATTACCCAAAGACGACGGATTTCTTCTAAATCATCATGGGTAATTAATTCCAGTTCCTTGACTTCTGGCGGACCATTTTTTTGAACCGCTTCTTGTGCTTCCAATAATGCGACTAATAATTTTTCACGATAAGCCTGTTTATAAGGTCCATGCACCAATCGTCCACTGATAACCTTTAAAGCACCGTTCATCCTGCGAAAATCACGATTTTTGCGATCCGTTTTTATATTAAGCCAGCGATTGCGAAGTTCCATCATTGGAAGCATCCATCTTTTCTCATCATCATTTTGAATCATTGCCTGCATAGATTTATCTTGTTCAACCATCGTGCAAACATAGCAACCAAAACGACTATCACCACAGCTAGGGGTACTGGTATCAACCACTAAAGGACATTCGCCATCTGCTGTTGCACCTCGGTACATATCCAAGAGTGCTTTATTGTCATAGTTCCAAGGGTTTTTGACTTGTGTGATATAGTTCCAAACATCATCGTTTGTCCAATCTGCCAAGGGGGTATAAATCCAACTATTCGGCAAACTGGCATTAGTCGATAATTGCTCACGGGTACTGCTTTTCTCATGCTTTTTCATATTAGCCGCACGTACTGAGCTTTCCGCCTTGCGGGTACCAAGTACCAAAATGACTTGCCCGTTTTGCCGAATCATATTGTTAATAAAATGATTAGAGGGATTTATTTTAAGACGACTGGTACACCAGCGAAATTTAGGGCGCGGGGCGGGATATCCGCGCCCGATGAGATTAACCCAAAATCGATCAGGCACTTCTGGTGTCAGACGATGTGAGGTTATCGGTAAATCTTGTTCAACCGCCGCTTTTTTCATTTCTTTTAAAGAATAATGTACCCATAAGGCAACGATTGGATTTTCAACCAAGGTATCTGTACTAATCACATAAACAGGCTTGAAACGCTTTTTTTTGGGCAATTGAGAAATGGCATACCAAATTAGTTGTAAAGCGGCTGTTGAGTCTTTTCCACCGCTATAACCCACTACCCAAGGAATGTCGTCAATTAAATAAAGGTTTTGTGTTTTTTTAATCAATGCCTGAATTGTTTTTTCAAAACCTTTAGCAAATGCGGTTTTATATGTGTCCATTATCTTTAATTAGCCTGTTAATTTTTTAAGTCAATATAGTCAGGTTTTGCACGAGATTTTAAATTCGTCACCAGCTTTTGTACTTCTTCATCGGAGACAAAGCTACCATGAACACGAACAGGTTTGCCAGTTCCTGCAGTTAGATATAACATATCTCCTTGACCAAGCAATTTTTCAGCACCCATTTGACCCAAAATAGTACGCGATTCACCTTGATTATTAACTTTAAATGCCACGCGAGTAGGAATATTGGCTTTTATCAAACCGGTAATGACATTGACGGTGAGATGTTGCGTTGCTAAAACAATATGGATACCCGCAGCACGGGCTTTCTGGGTTAAGTGGGTGATAGATTGTTCTGCTTTTTTTTCGGTTTTTTTTGTCATCAATTCCGCTATTTCATTGATAAACACCACAATATAAAACAGAGTACTATGTGCCGAGCTTTCTGACAGTTCGTCTTCTTGAAGCAACACTGCTTGATTGTAATCCTCAATATTGCGGACACCCATTTGTGCCATTAAGCGATAACGACGTTCCATTTCTTGAACACACCATTGTAAAGCCCGTGGGGTTTGCGCCATATCAGTAATCACAGGCATTAATAAATGGGGTAAGTCTGTATAAACTGATAATTCTTGGCTTATGCTGTCTATCAACAAAAAACGCACCACATTGGGTGTTGATTTATACAATAAACTTAAAATCAACGTATTGATGGCAACGGTTTTTTCTGAAGTATGGCTGCCTGCCATTAAAATATGTGGAATATGGGTTAAATCGACAATGACAGGCTGTCCGTTGACATCTTGACCTAATGCCACCGCCAACGATGAAGAATTTTCATGATATTCTGGGCTATTAAGCAGTTCGCTTAAATAAACAGTTTGGCGTTTAAAATGGGGCATTTCAATAGCAAGCATCTCTGGTTGAGTTTCTACAACATGTACATGTTCTACACTGAAATATTTTGCGAGAACTCGACCAAGTTCATCAAGATGCTCTGTACTGATAGGGGTGATCGTATGAATGTCAAAACGAGTTAAAACGGGTCCTTGATGAACTGCATTGATTTCTACTTCAACCTTTAATGCCGCAAAAGCATCAATTATTCGTTGTGGCAGCATTTGAACTTTGAGCGAATTTGCAACGCGAGGAACAGAATTTAACAAGCTTAACGCTGGCAAAAGGGATGATTCTGGCGGCGTTATTTTAGGCGTTAGTTTAAAGGTTTTGGAAGGTTGAGCAGCGATTGGCGTGACTTGTGAGTGATGAAATGCACTCTTATTCCGTGAGGGCTTTTCTTCAACAATATATTCGTCATCATATTCATCCTCATAGATATCGTCTCTATCATACATCTCACGTTCTTGCCGCCATTCGGCAACCCGGTTTTTCCAACGCCTATAGAGTGTTTTGACCCATTTGTGTAATTTCAGAAGCAATATTCCTAACCCGTTTTTAGTGATTTTTGACCAATATTTCGTATGTGTCGAAAACCAAGGTAAAAATTGCCTATTCATATATTTTTCAGTCACAGGCAGCCAATGAGTCAAGGCGTGATAACCCAAGGTGTCCATCAATTTCAGCCATGATAGCCCTGTCAATAAAGTGACACCTGTGAAAAATACAGCTAATAAGATGAGAGTTGCGCCTAACCTATCGACCATCATGACTAAACCATTACCTAGCCATGTCCCCAAAATGCCGCCAGCATGGCTAGGTAGTAATGCGCTTTCTGCCATAAAATGCACGATGGCTAAACCACAACCCGCACTCAAAGTGAAAACAAAGCCTATGCCGGGTACGATTAAACTTTTGGGTTCTGCCAAAATATCGTGATGGCGGCCTTGATAAATGAGCCAACCCATATATCCAACCATGAGGGGAAATAAGTAGGCAAAATAACCAAATAGGTGGATAAAGAGATCGGCAAATAAGGCACCAACAATGCCGCCTTTATTTTTAACCTCTTCTACAGGACCACTGTGTGACAAGCCTGGATCGCCACCATAATAAGTGAGCAATGAGACAGATAGGTATAGTGCGACAAAGCAAAAAAAGATTAGTACAATCTCGCGTAATCCATGCTTTATTGGCTTCTTTTTGGCGGAATAAACTCTCCGATTACTGCGGCGAGCTTGGTTTATCATATTGATTCCTTTTACATTTTTGGAGATTTTGGAATTCATTCGATGTTTGAGTTTTTTGAAGACAAATTCAAATTGAGGTGTTACTACTCAGGCAACCACAAGGGATTGCCCCTACTCAGGGCTCAGGGCAACCACAAGGGATTGCCCCTACATCAGAATATTTTCGTCAGTCGGAATAAGAATACTGTTGTAGGGGCAATCCTTTATGGTTGCCCTGTTGTAGGGGCAATCCTTTATGGTTGCCCTGTTGTAGGGGCAATCCTTTATGGTTGCCCTGTTGTAGGGGCAATCCTTTATGGTTGCCTGAGTAGTTACAATTCGCATTATGTTTCTTCGATAAGTATAATACCGCCATCACGTTTTGTTTGAGACAATGCCTGATTAACACCAATGAGTAGCTTTTCAAAGTGACTTTCGGTATCTGAGTCAGGATTACCTTTATATCTATAAGCACCAACGCTTAAATTGAGTTGCAACAATTCTCCCATTGGCGTTTTGATTGAATGTTGTTGAATACGTTCTAAAACAGTAATAGGCTTTGCATGGTTAAAGTTCCATAATACCATCATAAACTGATTGCTATTCCAACGCACTAACCAATCACCTTCGCGGATACTTTGGGAAAGTGTATCTGTAATCTGTGTTAAGCAAACATCGCCCACAGGATGTCCAAACTGCTCATTGATATTTTTCAGTTGAAGCTCAAATAAGATAATTAGCATTTTATTTTGTTCGCGACAGGCACGAGCTATATCCTGGCGCAGAAATTTTTCGCCCGCCTGACGATTTGGAAGACCAGTCAATATATCTATCATGGCAGCGGGTTTAGGCGAATTCAGTAAATCTATTTTCTCAATTGTATGTTGAACATAAGTCATCAATTGACCAACTGAATCCTCGAAATCTATTGGAAATGTTGTTTTTTTTTCTTCATTAATATACTGCTCTAGTCCACTTGATATGGATTGAATAGGGGAGAGTAGCATATATAACAAGGAGAGGGTTACTATTATTCCAAGCAATGTTGCAACTAAAACGACGATGAGGAGATTGAAGTTATAACTTAAATCTAACGTCGAATTCACCATAATATAAACAATTAACATGAATAAAGGTATAAGAATGCCAATAAAAGCCGCCATCATAATTTTAATGGCATAACTTTTCCGAAACAGAGGTAACCGAGAAAGTGTGGAATAAAATTTGAATTTGTTAGTGTTCATTTTTTTATTCTCAAAAGATAACACTTATCAAGATAACTTAATCTTAATTTTAAATATTAATATTAATGTTCGAGGTTTTAGTTTTTTGGTAACTACTCAGGGCAACCACAAGGAATTGCCCCTACTCAGGGCAACCACAAGGG
>JAGLHR010000270.1 GCA_023143415.1 Thiomargarita sp.
ACCATTTTTCAACGGAACGGTGCCACTTCGTTCCTACCCACCCTACAGAGAGATCACCAAATTTTGATAGGATACATTTTTTTCTTAATTCGCACTGTTAGAATCAGAATTTTCAGAATATTCGATATGAGATTTTAAATTCTGTTAATTCTTAAATTCTGAAAATTCTGATTCTAACAATGGAAAATGATTTAAATCAATAACTTATAAATAATTATCCTGTACAAAACGAATTTAGCACAAAATAATTGGAGAAAAAAAATGAAAGTAGATTGGCTCATTATTGGAGCAGGCTTTACAGGTAGCGTATTAGCCGAAAGGATTGCTTCTCAACGAGGGGAAAAAGTATTAATCGTTGAACAACGTGATCATATTGCGGGTAATGCCTACGATTACTACGACGAACAGGGCGTTCTCGTCCATCAATATGGTCCCCATATTTTCCATACCAGCATGAAACATGTTTGGGACTATTTAGCTAAATTTACCGAATGGCGCAGTTATTATCATCGCGTTTTGGGGGTTATTGAGGGTAAACAGGTGCCTGTGCCATTTAATCTCAATTCTCTTTATGCCCTCTTTCCACCTCGCTATGCGGATCAATTATCACAGCAACTTATTGAAAAATATGGATTTAATGTAAAAGTACCGATTTTAAAAATCCGTGAAGAGGCTTTCGGTGATTTAAAATTTTTAGCCAACTATATTTATGAAAATGTATTTCATAACTACACCCTCAAACAGTGGCATTTAAAACCTGAAGAACTCGCCCCCTCAGTAACAGCGCGTGTCCCAATTTATATTAGCCGCGATGATCGCTATTTTCAGGATGCTTACCAAGGTTTACCACAACAGGGCTACACTGCCCTCTTTCGGCGCATTTTAAATCATCCCAATATCAAACTGTTATTGAATACTACTTATCAAGAAGTTGTTGAAGAAATTCAATATCAAAAAATGATTTTTACGGGCCCTATTGATGAGTTTTTTGAACATCAACATGGCGAATTGCCCTATCGCAGTTTGCATTTTAAATTTCTCCATACAGAACAGGAGTATAAACAAACTGTCGGCACTGTCAATTATCCAAACGAGTATCATTACACACGCACGACAGAATATAAACACCTCACAGGGCAACGGGTATATGGTAGCACTTATATAGAAGAATACCCGCAATCTTATAAACGGGGTGAAAATATCCCTTATTACCCAATACCCAAAGAAGAATATCGCGCGTTGTATAAAAAATATGAGGCAGAAGCAGAAAAGATTAAAGAGCGGGTATTATTTGCAGGGCGATTGGCGGATTATCAATACTATAATATGGATCAAGCGGTTGCGCGGGCATTAAGTTTGTTTGAAAAGCTGAATTAATGGTTTCATTGAAAATGGAGTACAACGCTTTAGCTT
>JAGLHR010000271.1 GCA_023143415.1 Thiomargarita sp.
TTTATTGGACGAACAGGCTATACGGGTGAAGATGGATTTGAAATCATTTTACCCGCCCAACAAGCACCAGAATTGTGGGATGCGCTACTTGCCGCAGAAATTGCGCCTATTGGTTTAGGAGCGCGTGACACTTTGCGCCTTGAAGCAGGATTGAATTTATATGGGGCGGATATGGATGAAAATTATTCCCCTTTAGAATCAGGGTTAAGTTGGACAGTCGCTTTTAAACCAGAAGATCGGGATTTCATTGGACGTAGTGCCTTGCAAGTTCAGCGTGAAAGTGGTATTCATCCCATCATGGTAGGCTTAGTCTTACGAGAAAGGGGAATATTACGACAACATCAAACCGTGAGAACTGAAAATGGTGTTGGAGAAATTACCAGTGGCACATTTTCACCAACGTTGGGCGTTTCTATCGCTCTTGCCCGTTTGCCCGCAGGGAAGCATAAACGTGTTTTTGTCACCATTCGCAATAGAGAATTATCGGCAGAAGTCGTTAAACCTCCATTTGTGCGACAGGGCAAAATCTGTATTTGTTAAACGGATAACTGAGAATTAATATGAGTAAAATACCTGATAATTTAAAATATACCGAATCCCACGAATGGGTGCGTATAGAAGAAGAGGACATTGTCACTATTGGCATTACCGAACACGCCCAAGAAAACTTAGGCGATTTAGTCTATGTTGAAGTGCCAGAAGTCGGAATAACACTGAATGTCAAAGATGAAACTGGTGTTGTTGAATCGGTTAAATCTGCTGAAGATTTGTACAGCCCATTATCCGGTGAAGTGATTGACAGTAACAGCATTTTAGCGGATACCCCCGATTTGGTGAATAAGAGCCCTTATGATGAGGGTTGGTTGTTCAAAATGAAATTGACTGAAAAGGGTGAATTGGACAATCTGTTAGGGGCTGCCGAATATGCGAAAATGATTGCCGCTGACGAATAATTGTCTTCAAGGCAGGCGAGAAACCCAGTTTTTTCAAAAAACTGGATTCGAGGCTAAAGTTTTTTTGAAGAAAAAACTTTAGCCTCGAATTCTAAATATCCAATTATTAACGCTAAGGAACGTGCATGAAATAATATCGACGACGACTATACCTGATTCAACATTGTCGAATTTATTTCATGCACGTTCCTTAATGGCCTCGCTCAGAAAGCGTCCTAACTTCTGATCAGATTTACCCACATGATGAACCAGATAATTGAACAACTTCTGCTGAATATGAAGAGCCAAATATAAATGCTCCCCCTTATATTGTTTATATTCCTCTTTAAACTTCTTGAACGTTTCAATGAACTTCGTATGTTGAGCTTTATGCGCCACATAATCAGGATAATCAACCTGTTTCATGACGGTTTCTTCAGTTTCAAAATGGGTGACAATATACGCTTCTAAAAAGTCCAATATTTCAAGCTCGCCCTCTTCTTCATTACCAATATAATTTAACAACTTATTGAATTGATTAAATAATTCTTTATGTTGCTCATCAATAAGGGGATGATTGACAGAGAAGGCGGGTGTCCATTCAATCTTGAAAAGGGCAATCAATTGTGCTTTGACATTTCTGGGGATACTGGTAAAGTGGATGTGCAATGTGTTTTCACTTTCCCCATCACTTAACACTTTCGCATAAACATCCTCGTCTGCCACTTGGCCATTTGGCAAATTAAAATTTATTTTCAGATTGTTTAGCATTTTCGGGAGCAATGCATTTTCCACATCGCAGTGAATTAAAGCCCCTTGAGGCGATAATTTGAACAGAGTAGCATTAACACTTTGATTGCTCACTTTTTTGTTATCAAGTTTGCTGCATTGTAGTGAAATTTCTTTTCGCAACGGCAGAAAAATTTCTTCTTCTTTCTGCAAATAGAGATGATATTTCCCAGCAATCCCTTCGACATCATAAATTTTTATTTCCTCTTGAATGCCTTTGGTTTTAATTATTTTTTCTGAATGAATTTTAACCTGTTCACTGACTTTTTTAAAAGTCGATTCTGAAATCAATATTTGCCCACCGACAGAATATGATTCAATGCGATAGGCTAAATTAACACCATGACCAATCGCACTATATTTTAGGCGTGTTTCAGAACCGATATTGCCCACCACAACTTCGCCGGTATTAATACCAATACCGATTTCTAAGGGCACGCAGCCCTGCGATTGAATTTGCTCATTGACTTCATCCATAGCTAACTGCATAGCAACAGCACAAGCAATCGCTTTTTCCGGATCATCTTCGTGAGCGATTGGGGCACCAAAAAAGACTAAAACTCCATCTCCTATAAAATCATTAATCGTTCCCTGATATTCATTAATCACTTTCACCATCGCCGTCAGATAGAAATTAAGAAGTTTAATCACTTTTTCTGGTGGAAATTTATTGGCTCGAGCGGTGAATCCTCTTATGTCAGAGGTTAATATTGTAATCTCTCGCCGTTCGCCACCGAGTGCTAAACCAGATTCTGTCAGTAATACTTTGACGACATCGTTACTCAAAATACGTCCAAATACACGATTTAGGAGTTGATTCTTCTGAGCCAGTTCATCATTTTTTTCTTCAAGACGCTTTTGCAATTGCCGCAAATTTAAATGCGTTTCAATACGAGCCAGCACCTCTTCAGCCTGAAAGGGTTTACTGACATAATCCACGCCACCGATAGAAAAGGCTTTAACCTTATCAACGGTTTCATTGAGGGCACTAACAAAAATAATCGGAATATCGCGCGTTTGTTTATTGGCTTTTAACTGTTTGCAAACTTCATAGCCGTCCATTTTAGGCATTTTGATGTCAAGCAAAATCAAGTCTGGCAATACTTTTTTAGCTATTTTTAAGGCGACTGCCCCATTAATAGCTAGACAAACCTGATAACCTTGCTCTAGCAGTATTGAATTAAGGTACTGTAGATTCGCTTGTATATCATCAATAATTAAAATAGTATTTTTACGACTCATTTATGATATTCACCTTTATGATGGTGAATTATGAATGGTTTCGAGGCTAAAGTTTTTTTAAAGAGGCTCTTGCAAAACTCATGGATGAAAACGAGGGCGAACACGCAGGTTCGCCCCTACAATCAGAGGGCGAACACGCAGGTTTGCCCCTACTGAAAGACGTGAGGTTTTGTAGGGGCTGCGTGTCTGCCCTCATCATAAGAGTTTTGCAAGAACCTCTAAAGAAAAAACTTTAGCCTCGAATTATGAATTATTCAATTCATTCACCATTCACCATTCACCATTATTCATCAAAGACTTCTTGAAGTATATCAAAACGAAAATCCTTTGCCAACTTACTCAATGTGTTAGCTAACGATTTATTGTTTTCACCAATTCGATCAATAAGGGATAATGCGGTTTGTAAATCCCCGTTTTCCACGGCTTCTTGCCATTTTTTCAACAAAACATCAGGCAAAGTGAGCATTTCAGATTTTAATTCTGTAATTGTTATTTCTTCATCGCCATTTGGCTTACTTTCTTCTTCATACAGATAGCGCACACCAATATGCTTGTGCATAAAATAAAAAATATCCGCGTTTTTAAAGGGCTTTCGCAAAAAATCATCACAACCCGCATCAAAGATAACCACCCGTTCTTCTTCTAACACACTGGCAGTCAGGATAATGATGATAGTCGCTTGCCCTTTAGTATGTGCTTTAATTTGCCGAGTCGCCTCAAAACCATCCATCACAGGCATTTGCATATCCATCCATATCAAGTGCGGTTCCCATTTTTCCCAAATTTCAATCGCCTCCTTACCATTTTCCGCTTCCCTCAGTTCAAAGCCAAGAGGATTGAGCAATTTAATTAATAATTGTCTGTTCGTCCAATTATCATCCACAATCAAAATTCGATAGCTGGATTGATTGGGTTCCAAAGCGATCACTTCTTTTTCAATTCTCGTGTTTTTAACATCAATCGCCTCTGCTAATTGACATGGCAGACTAAACTCAAATGTGGTACCCTGTCCAAATTGACTGCTCACCGTTAATTCCCCACCCATTAATTGGACAAACTGATGACTAATCGCTAACCCCAAGCCGGTTCCCTCACCAGTTTCTCTGCCCGTACTGGTTTGCACAAAGGCTTCAAAGAGCATTGTTAATTCATCGGGTGGAATACCGGGTCCAGTGTCTTCAATTTTAAAGTGAAATAAGACTTTTTTGTCAAAAATGGGTTTTTCACGAACCCGCACAGTTACGCCGCCCTTTTGAGTAAATTTTAACGCATTATTCAGTAAATTAATTAATATTTGACGTAATTTGACTTCATCAGCGATAATATATTGTGGAAAATTTAAATAGTGATCAAAAATCAATTGTAAATCTTTATCATTTGCCTTGAGGCTGAACATATCTTCTAGATCATTTAACAGAGCATATAAGTCAAACTTAGACTCGTTGATGGTGGTACGTCCAGCCTCAATCTTTGAAAAATCAAGCACTTGGTTAATCAATGTTAAGAGATGTTTGCCGCTACGGCTAATAATCGCCAGATTTTCCTTATTTTCTGAATCAAGCCTTTGACTACGGCTCATTAATTCTGCAAAGCCAAGAATCGCATTAAGTGGAGTACGGAGTTCATGGCTCATGTTCGCCAAAAAAGCACTTTTGGCTTGGTTTGCCATTTGTGCCGCTTCCTCTGCGCGTTTTCGTGCCAAAATTTCTTGTTCCAGTAATTCGTTTTTCTCCTCAATACTTTTCTGTAAGCGTTGCAAACTCAAATGGGTTTCAATACGAGCCAGCACCTCTTTCACTTCAAATGGTTTGCTAATGTAATCCACGCCGCCAATGGAAAAGGCTTTAACCTTATCAACGGTTTCGCTTAATGCGCTGATAAAAATAATCGGAATGTCGCGTGTTTGTTCATCGGCTTTCAAATGTTTACAAACTTCATAGCCATTCATATCCGGCATCAGAATGTCAAGCAAAATCAAATCCGGCTTATTTGAGCGCACCGCCGATAGTGCTTTTACACCACTGATGGCAGGAAAAACGTCATAGCCTTGCTTATCTAATATTTTAATCAAAACATATAAATTTTCCTGCTTGTCATCAACAGCGAGAATTTTTCCTTTTGAAGTATTTTTATTGTTTTCAGTCATTTTTTATCAACTTTCTCTGAAATTTTTTCACTCTTAAATCAGAATTTGAGAATGTTCGAGGCGAAAGTTTTTCTTCAAAAAACTTTCGCCTCGAATCCTGTGTGTTCGCCTAACCCACCAAGAAATAGACCCCTAATGCAATCAAAAGGGATAAGACGAGTGCCATTAAGTCTTCATGCCTATCGCTTTTGAAAATAGTCAGAGCGGTACCTCGATGGAATTTTAAAGTTTCTTTGTTTTTTTCAGACATGGTGAAATATTCCTCATGGTTATAAATTTTAACAAAGGTTTGAATCAGAATTTGAGAATTTGATAATTTTCAGAAAAAAAAACAGAAAACTTATTAAATAATTGATTTTATTATGTTTTTAAACTATATTCTGAAAATTCTCAAATTCTCAAATTCTGATTCAAACATATTCAAAGTGAAATTTTCCTGAATCGCAATTCCAATTAAGCCGTCTTAGTAACTACTCAGGGCAACCATAAAGGATTGCCCCTACAATACTCTTATAAAGACGGACGAAAATCTTCTGATGTAGGGGCAATCCCTTGTGGTTGCCCTGAGTAGTTACCCGTCTTAAATCGTTTCATGCACAAATAACACAACAATAATCAGAGACAATACCGCTTTGAGCGTTCCCACTATACCCCCGATAACGAGCGGTTGTCCCCCCGCTTGTTTGATTGAAGCGAAAGTGATTTGCATACCTAATCCTATCAAGCCAAAGGCGAAGAACCAAGTGATAAATTGCCTGAATTTATGGATTTTCTTCGCGGTATGGCGGACTGTTTTATGCGCCTTCCTTAAAAACTTATTAGCCTCTTTAGAAACCACTTTCGCATTAACCAAACCGCGCAAGGTGTTGTCATCATCAATGGACATGATTTTTTTGTTCTCAATTAAACGCGCTAATGCCTCTTGACGCGCTTTCAATTGCACTTTTTCTTGCTCACTCTTCAAGGTAGCAATCGCCTCTTCTGTCAAGAGTTTTCCTGCTGGAATGTTATTGTCAAAGTATTTGCCCTTATAATGATTGGCAGGGGCGAAAATACCGGTGGATGAGAGGGAAAACATCAAAAGGAAGCCGATGACGAAAATCGGGAATTTTTCAAAAGCGACTTTTGCTACGTTGACATTAGGGGCACTTTCTTCACGCTCAACATACCATATTGCAAGCCATACCACGATGATAGGCAATATTAATACACGAGTAATGTTAAAGATTTCGGCGACTTTAAGGGTTTCAATGCCATCAGGCTGATAAGCGAGTGCTGCCCCAGCCACTTGCGCCGAATTAAGAATACCGGTTCCAACCCACGCGCCAAATTGGACGTATCCCAAATCTAGGATATGACCAACAATAGGGAATAAGAACATACAGCCGACACCCCAAAGTAGAATCGTACCAATTGTGTAGGCAATTTCTACCGATTTGGCTTGTACAACTGGTGCTGCTGCAACGGTGGCTGACACACCACAAACACCCATACCTGCCGAAAGTACGCCGCCCATCGAATTGGGAATATTGCGCCGTGCGCCCATCCATAAAACTAAGCCCACTGAACCCAAAACGAAGAATCCAACCATGACGACAGACAACCCCCCTAATTGTTGTAATTCCGCGAGACTATATAATGTGCCAAGTAAAACCACACCTGTTTTAAGTCCTAGACGAGATAGGCGAACACCATTTTCAGCCCAAACGGGTATTTTGAAAAAGTTGGCGATAATGATACCTGTCAGAATGCCAAGTACGATATAGTTGAGACCAAGCACTTGATGCAGGTATTTCGCACCCATCACGGGTCCCATCGACTTGCTCAGTACCGCAATATAAGGGGCGACAAACCAGCGGATGATCATCGCAATCAATAAGATAAAGATAACGCCTACGACGGTGGAGAGATAATAGTCCAGCTGACCCTCTTTATGTTCACCGAACAAATGCCATAACCCAACAACAATGGCAATACTGCCAAATATGTAGGGTAGCACTGTCATTTCTCCCATAAACTTTTCGATTGCGAGATAGCTGATAACGTTGTCCATCAAGCTAAAATGAGCCATTGCGCCCAATGTGAGCATAATAACCCCCATAATAAATAGGGCGGGATGTTTTTGGGTATAAACCATATTTTTTTATTTCCAAGTAAAAAGTGATTTGTTACTACTCAGGGCAACCACAAGGGATTGCCCCTACATCAAGGCAACCACAAGGGATTGCCCCTACATCAGGCAACCACAAGGGATTGCCCCTACATCAGAATATTTTCGTCACTCGATATAAGAATATTATTGTAGGGGCAATCCTTTCTGTCAGAATATTGTTGTAGGGGCAATCCTTTATGGTTGCCCTGAGTCGTTACGATTTTAGAAAGGATTAACTTCGATGTTCAAGACGCGCACTCGAATAGAGTTTTAAGGAACGTTTCGAGGTTTTCTTTTCAAAAAACTAAAACCTCGAAAAAAAAATAACTTCTACAACGTTGCTTCAAACCTGACAGGTATTCGAGGTTTTCGTTTTTTTGAAAAGAAAACCTCGAATGTTGTCGAGGTTTCCGCTTCTTTATTTTATGCACATTCCTAATCAAGTTCCAATTCAAAATCCGTTCTTTTCATCAATCAATTATACTCATTTTTACTGCAAATTCAATAAGTTAAGAGTATAATATTTTGTGTCTGTACAAAAAAAAATTATAACACATAGCCACAAATATATCTTACATTATCATAACCTTCTGCACTAAATTTCAGCATCTGTTATTCTCTAATAGTTTGTCAAATTGTACTCAAGGCAACCATAAGGGATTACCCCTACATCAGAAGATTTTCGTCACTCAATTTATAAATATTGTTGTAGTACAGGTAGGGTGGGCAAAGTGTTTTTTTGCCCACAGAATAGGGGCTATTTAGGTTCATTGGAAATCACATTCACACATAATTCATTTATAATTTTTCAGATAAGGAACAGTCATAAAATAACTTGTATTTTTAGAATTCGAGGCTAAAGTTTTTTTCTTTAAAAAAACTTTAGCCTCGAAAGTTATTTTGGTTTTGTTCCTAAGATCGAAGCGAAAGTTTTTCTTCAAAAAACTTTAGCCTCGATCACACACCAAACCTGACAGATTTTGGAAACATGTCAGGTTTTTGGAAGTGATTTATCTGAACCTCTATATAATTCGAGCCTCGAACATCGAAATCAAAAAACTTGGTTTCTTAGCGGCTTCTAAAACTTACTTAATAATGATACCAACCAAATGATCGAAAAAATCGTTCTAAAAAACTTTAAAATTCACAAAGAAAGTGAAATCGTTTTTGGTGAAACTTTGTCAATTTTAACGGGAGAAAATAATAGTGGTAAAACCTCTTTGCTGGAATCTCTGCTTATTTGGTATGAATGTTTTCAGCATACACTTCATATCAAATCTGGTGATTTACAAATTGGCGAATTTGATTTTCAGAGTCAATTTATTTCACATTTTTCATCGATGAGAAGTGCAAATTATTGGGAGTTATTCCATAATAACAATAATCATTTTGAAATACAGGCTACTCTTTTGTTCAATGACAAGAGAATTGATGTTGGTTTTTTTGTTTCAAAAGCGAGAAATGAAACCGCATACAACATCTCTCCAAAAGTTTCAGCCACAAATCTTGTTTTATTAAACCGGTTTGATCCAAAGAGACTAATAGCACTGTTTAAAAGTTCTCCTGTTTCATCAATTATCAGAAATGAGGAATATTTACACCCTAAGAAATTAGCCAAACTTATTGCTGAAAATGAGTCCAATCTCACAATGAGGAATCGATTATTGCGTATAAAACAACAGAATCCGCAAAAATTAGTGGATTTAAAAGAACAACTTAAATTCATCATGGGATTTGATTTCTTTGAATTGAAAATTGATTTTGATTTAGAACAAGATTTGTTTGTATCTGCATTGTTTCGTACTACTTCAACAGCAGAATTTCAAGATATTGCCATGCTTGGTAGCGGCACCCTGCAAATGCTTGAAGTTTTGATTGCTTTAAATTGGGAACAACATTCATTGATACGCATTGTTCTTTTGGATGAACCAGATGCTTATTTGCATCGCAAATTACATGGTGAACTTTTAAATCGTTTAAGAAGTTTTTCAACAAATAAAGTACAAATCATTTGTACAACGCATAATGAACAAATTATTGCACAAAGCAATTTAAAAGAAGTTTTGCATTTAGCTAATCCGTCAAAGCCAATGAAGGTAAAACCTTTAAGTGCTGATTTACCTGCCGGAAGAAAAATCGGAATTTTGCAATCGGAATCAAAACAAAATTTATATCATACACTTGGAATTAGTGCTTCTGCAATGAATATCTTAGAAGCCATTGAGAGTGAGCAATTGGTGCTGGTTGAGGGAAGAAGCGATAGAGTTTATATTGAAGCATTACAGGCGAAAAGGAGAAGTCTATTCCCTGTTCCTCAAGAAAAAAAGGTTGCTTTTTGGTCGATTAACGGAATTTCTGATTTACCAAACAAATTGTCGTACTGGAAAGACATTTTGAACAATATCCGTAATGAAAAATCTCTTTGGGAAAAATCCATTCTATTGTTAGATCGTGATGCACTTTCTAATGAGGAAAAAAATGCTTTATCAAAAAGTCTTTCTGAAAGATATGGGATCAACACGATTTTTTGGAATGCTTATACGATTGAATCTATTTTGCTTGAAAATCTCACTGGTTTTTGTCGTTCATTAGCAAAACAATTTGGTTGTGAAACTGAGAAAATTCAACAACTTATTATGCAAAGCAAGTTTAGCGAAGTCGAATTTTTTGAACATAAAAAAATTCGTTTTGAAAGACAACGAGAAGGGAGGCAGAAGGAATTTGAAGTGCTGAATCAAAATACGCTGAAAAGTTTATCAGCACATAATAAACATGAGAGGTTTCTCAAGGGGTTAAGACAACAAGAAAACCAATTTTATCTCTTTTTTAACAAAGACGATGTTTTCGAACTTTTGCAATATATTTATACAGAGTTTGCTGAAAAAGAAAATATCTTTTTGGCAGATGAGCAGAGGTTATTGGGTGTTATCAACCATATTGATGGAGACTTTTGGCAGGATTCATGGACGCACATATTACAGAAAGTTTACGGCTAACTAACTGATGTGACGCACTATGTTTCCAAGAGGTTTAAGAAATTTTTGAAAAAAAATCGGATATCTAAACGGCGAAACGATGTTTAAG
>JAGLHR010000272.1 GCA_023143415.1 Thiomargarita sp.
TTTAATTACTGATGTTACGCACTATGTTTCCAAGATGTTTAAGAAATCTTTGAAAAAAATCGGATTTCTAAGCAAGCGGCGAAACGATGTTTAAGAAATCTTTGAAAAAAATTGGATTTCTAAGCTCGAATAGAATCGCTTTGCGTAACATCAGTTAGTACCTCTGCTAAAACGGCATTGAAATTCAAAAATACCAACTTCAACTTGACTTTCAAAGATGGCAATAACCCAGAAATTTACTTAGGTAATACCCAGCCGAAAGAAATACTATTTCCAGCAAGTCGCGATGGCAGCGAAAAGCTGACAGAAAAAAAGTTAGATGTCTTTGTGGGTAAAAATGAGTTCCAAACGATTGCCCGCTTGATCCTACTGTTTAATCTCATCGGTAATCCAGATTCTGAATTTCAAATGATCTTATCAGGCACAACGGAAATTGGCATCAAAGCAAAGCGGGGTTGGATTTATCAGGGTGAAGTTCAGATTGAAGATTTTACCTTTTATCCGACGATCCAACGAGAAGTGTTGTTTAAATAGTCATCTGGGTAACATGCTCACTCATTGTTATACTCGATCATCCCGTTTCGAGACTCACTTTCTAAGTTCCCAACGAAGACGTTGGGAACGAGAAAATTATGAGAAACGAATCCCCAAAATGCCAACAACACCTATGAAAATCAAATAGCCCGCCACGATATAGCTCAATAGCTTAGGTTTTATTAAAATGCCAATGCCAGCAATGAGGGCGAGGATATGTTCAATATTGAGATGAATGTTCATATTTTTTTCCTTTAAATTAGTGTGTCATCATTATACACTATAAATTTTGAATCAGAATTTTCAGAATTTTCAAAATAATTAATGATTTTAATCAAAAGTAGGGTGGGTAGAGCGATAGCGAAACCCACCATTTTATCTACCCCATTTCAAAAACTGTTTTAAAAACAAGTAATTATATAATTATGTATAACAATGTGCGCGCGTGGGAAGCAGAAAAAACGTTTGCCCACTCTACACTCTACACGGCTTTTATAGCGTTTTTCGTTTTGGTGAAATACAAAAAAGGGCAACCATAAAGGATTCGAGGCTAAAGTTTTTCTTCAAAAAACTTTAGCCTCGAATGCCCCTACAAGAGATGTACTTCACTCAAAAGGGAAATGCTATATTAGGAATTATTCATAATGACTTCACAAAATAAAATGGCATGGCTTGATAGAGGCATTGCTATTACCAGTATAATAGTAGGCACTATTAGTATTCTACAAGCATTTGATATTTCTTTTCCGCCAGTACGATTAGAGATTTTACTCACTTCGACAATTCTTTTGCTGATAGCACTTGTCATAAAACGCTTTAAACGGCGTAAATCACAGAAACCAGAAATCATTGAGCCAATATTACCCATCATCAACTTCACCGCCCAACTCGGCAATCCCCAAAATCCCGGCTTTTTACCAAAAGCACAACGCCTCGCCCAAATTCAACCAGGGCAAAAGCCTTATGTCTGCGGCGCAGCGTTGCAGGGTAATTCTGCGGTGTTTTATGGTAGAAGGCGCGAGTTAGAAGGAACTTTATCAGTGCTACGCCAGCTAGAAAAACCGGGCGATGTCAGTATATTAGGAGAGCGGCGCATTGGTAAATCCTCTTTGCTCAATCAGATTTATCAAGCGTTGGCAGCAGAGCCAAATGTCGTTTCTATTTATACGACGATGCAAAATTGGAGCATTGATAGTCAGGCGACTTTTTTTACGCAATTGCATCAAGCGATATGCGACGCTTTGAAAATACAGCCTAGTAGCACTGTTGATGATTATGCCCGTTTTCGGGATTTTATCTTGAAATATGCCAAAAAAGGCTATCGTTTTGTGTTGATGATTGATGAATTTGAAAAGATGACAGGCAATGAATATTTTGATACCCAATTTTTCAGCAACATACGAACATTGAGTAATAAAGCGGATTATAAATTTGGTTATGTATTAGCCAGTCGTCAACCTTTACAAGATATTTGTAGGCAGGGTGATATTGAAGAATCTGGCTTTTATAATATTTTCGGAACAAGCCATTTGTTAGGATTATTGGATCAAAAAGAGGCGGCGCAATTAATACAAGAGCCGATGCAACGTAGTCTTGGCTATCATTTTGAGCAAAGTCAAGAGGTTTTCAATTATGCAGGTTATCATCCCGCCTTTATTCAAATTGTCGCGTCGGAGTATTGGATTGCCCGTCATCATGGTTTTGCGGTTAATAGGGCAGCTTTTGAACGAGTGCTACAAGGGCATTATCAGTATTTATGGCAACATCGAACCGAAAACGAACGCGAATTACTGCGAAAAATTGCCCAGCATGAAATCCTTAGAAATAACGCAACATTGAAGAAATTACGTCAACGGGGCTTAGTTGATGCTGATAATCAGTTATTTGCGCATTTTTTTGAGCAGGTTTTTGAAGAGGATTGAACGGATTAAAGGATTAACAGGATTTAAGACGATTTGTTTCTCGTTCCCAACGTCTTCGTTTCTCGTTCCCAACGTCTTCGTTGGGAATGCCTTCCGTGACGCTCTGCGTCACGATTTACGGATAAATTTATCAAATGATGACAACACTTGAAAAGGTTAAACGGCTAGAACAGTATCTTGTGATGAGTGGTTCAAGCATTGATCCCGTATTGGATCAGAGCCTTGATAAATTATTGGTACGTGAACTAACACGGATATTGGCACTCAAAAACCGTTTATTAAATCAGCTTTCCGCGTTTGAAAAAACCTATTCCATGAGTAATACCGATTTTTATCAACGTTATGAAATGGGAGAAATGGGAGATGAAATGGATTTTATAGAATGGGCAGCAACGATTGAAATGTTGACTCATCTTGAAAAGAAATTGGGATTATTACAGATAGGTTCTCATTTATGAATCCAATCATTGCACAGTATTTTGATACGATTGAAGTTTGGCTCGTTCAAAGTTCAATTATTGTCTCTTATCAAGTGATTAGGCAGGAAATAACGCCAGTTGATGGAAAATTACGCATCAAAACGTGCTTAAGTGACGGGGGGATGCTAGAATTTTTTGAGTATGTGAATGAGGCAGGTGGGGATATTCAATTATCAAAATATAGTTTTCATTGGCAAGACGCGCAAGGAAATTTGAAAAAACGTTGGGATAATGCGCCCCATCACCCAGAGTTGCCCAATTCACCGCACCATATTCATCTTGAAAATGATAGCGTACAAAGTCTGATAAAAGTACCTGATATATTTTATGTCATCAAGCAGATTGAAAAAATTATCATGTCGGATTGACGATTTTGTTGCTCACCATAAGTTTATGTTACTTTAAATGCCGATGCACATTTTCAATAATCCATCTATCTTGGCTTGAAAAGCCAATATCTGTTTTTTTGTCGCCTTTGTTTCTCGTTCCCAACGTCTTCGTTGGGAATGCCTTCCGTGACGCTCTGCGTCACACCTTTTGAAAAGAAATTGATTACAGATAGGTTCTCAAGCGATTTTTTTAGAGTATTCACATGCTATTAGTATGGTTTTTATGTGCTCGGATGATTTCCCTGATGTGTCGCTGCTTGTTTTCTAAAACGGCAAAGATTGTAGTATATAATAAAGAATGAAAACGTCTCAAAATGAAATAATTAAAGACAGACAAAATTGGGAACTTTTATAAAATAGGACTTTCTAAAAATGAAAATTGAAACCTCCATTTCCTTATCTGAAGATATTCTTGATATTATTGACGAATTGTCAGAACAATATCAAAACCGTTCTGAATGGATTGAAATGGCTTTACGCAGTTTTATTGCTCAAATAACTCGTGAAAAAAACGTGCAGGATATTGACATTATTAATCAAAACGCAGCACGTCTTAATGAAGAAGCTTTAGATGTACTCACTTATCAGGTGGATTTATGAAACGGGGTGTTGGAGTGGACGAGGGTTTAAAACATTAAGTTAAGTCTTGGAGTCCAAACCTTTAGATTTGGAAGTATTTGATTTTAAACGACATAATCCAAATCTGAAGGATTCGAGGTTTTAGTTTTTTTGAAAAAAAAACTAAAACCTCGAATGGATTCCAATAAATATTCCTTAACTTAATGGCAGTGACGCTGGCGCATCCATTAAGGGCAGACACGTCTTTTTTGTAGGGTGTTCGCCCTTAACTTAATGGCATTGACGCTCGTTATCCGACACAGATATTTATCACACCACTTTTAAAAACGATGGAAAAATTAAAATCTCACCAATCAAAGAAAGTCCTGTTACAAGTTCCAGTAAACTACCCGAAAAAAGAAGAAACGCTAAACGAGTCTGTTGAATGTGAGAAAAGCGTTACAAATCATTTTTGAAAATAAGTACTGAAACATAAATTATCGAATATTTTATTCGCCGCTAAGAAACCCAGTTTTTTGAAAAAACTGCCCGTTTCTAAATACCAGAAAATTTATGCTTTTTCTCGTTCCCACGCTCCAGCGCTCATCGTTAGTCATAAGTATT
>JAGLHR010000273.1 GCA_023143415.1 Thiomargarita sp.
TATGGTTGCCCTGAGTCGTTACGGCGAAGTGTTTGATTAATCTGAGTTTGGTAAAACTGGGTATCTGCTTGTTGGGCTTCCGCCTTGAAATAATTCACCAAATCTTCATCCAAGACAATGGTCATTTTTAATTGAGCCTGTTCTGGAGATTGTCCTTTTAGACTCGGCAATAAGCCACGCAGCTTAACTTTAAGCGTTTTTAAATCTTATGCTTCGCGCATAGTGTTCGCTCTCTACAAAACATCACGGATTAACGGATTGTAGGGGCGAACCTGCGTGTTCGCCCTCGTTTTCATTCATGAGTTTTGCAAGAACCTCTTTGGTTAAGATTTAGTCAAAATGTGCGTGAGACGCACTCCAGAAAGTCACAAAAAATATTTTAACAACATACCACACATTAATCCAAATAGCAACAACAAAATTTCAACCGATTATTTATAACTGCTTGATAATTAAAAGATTAATATCTTAAATACAAAAAAAATATTTCCGATTTCGCAAAAAATTAAGCGATATGTTACAATATTGAGTACAACGAATTGACGAAATAAGCGAATTTATAAACGAATTTCATGTATCGTTCTTAAATGGATACAATTGGCTTTTATTCAAGAAATGCGAAATATGCACTCCGGGAATTTAATTCGTTTATTTCGTCAATTCAAAGTTTTTTCTAAAAAACTTTAGTCTCGAAGGGAACGAGAAAAATAGATTAAAGTGATAATCTGATTCAAAACAACTTTTTTAGATAAAATGATGCTGAAAAAAAGAGATACGCTACTTGAGCAAGCTAATCAATTGCTTGTTATTATGACAATGGCAGAGAAAGCACAATTACTTCAATGGATTGTGCGTGATTTAGAAAACACTGCGCTCGGTATTGAGAGTCAACCCGGTGTATGCGGTGGCTTACCCTGCATTGTCCGTACACGGATACCCGTTTGGTTGTTGGAACAAGCAAGACGTTTGGGAACGAGTCAAGCGGATTTATTACAATGTTATCCGAACTTATGTGCTAAAGATATCACAAATGCGTGGGCTTATGTCCGTTCCCATAAAGCCGAAATTGAACAACAAATCCATGAAAATGAAGAAGATTAATCTATGGCTAAACTTTATGGGGATGAAAATTTTCCACTACCTGTTATTGATGAACTCCTATCCATGAGGCGATTGAATTAAAAACATCACTTTTAGATCAATTAATCCGTGTCAATCGCCCGGCGTTATGATTCGAGCCTAACCTATTTTTTCGTTTCCAAGTGTTGAGATTGAGTACAACGAATTGACGAAATAACAATTATCACGTTATAATATCAAAATTTTAATCCCGCCTAAAATTAATTATGTCAAACACAACATTAACCACACAATCATTAGAGAATATCCGTCAACGTTTACTTGATCTTTCCAAGCGAAATCAATTGCTGAATTATAAAGAGAAAGTGCGAACAGTACATATCGTGGATACGCCGCTTGACAAGGTTTTTAATCAATTGGTGCGGGCGGGTAAAAGTATGACTTTCGCGCCCTTGCCAATTGATATGCCAAAAGAGCCAAAAGAGTTGACGATGACTCATATTAATCCTCAAGTTTTATCACCACCCCTTTCGATTCCGTCAAAATCCAAACAAGAGAATTTATTACAAACCGCGCATCAGGATGAGGTGTTAGAGCGGCGGTGCAAGAAATTAGCGCGTGATGCGCGTACTGCACTTTCCGAAACGGGTAGCAATTTGTTATATTTGGCAGTCGGTTTTTTAGAATGGTTTTCAGATAAGCAGACGACGGAGCCAATCAAAGCACCGTTAATCCTGATTCCTGTTCAATTGGAAAGGGTGCGTTTTTCTACAGTATATCAGTATGTGTTGTCTTGTTGGGATGAAGAGATTGAAACCAATATTTCCTTAGCGGAAAAATTAGCCAACGATTTCAATTTGGTTTTACCTGTCTTTTCTGAGAATACCGAACCAGGGCAATATTTAGCGCAAGTGGCTGAAATGGCGAAAGAAATACCCCGTTGGCAGGTTGTACCCGATATCCGCTTAGACTTTTTTAGTTTTACTAAATTATTGATGTATAAGGATTTAAACAGTTTGGCAGAGAATGCGAAATTGGCAGAGAATGCGAACCTGAAACAAATTATTGGGGAAAACCCGCCTGTTGAAAAAGCAAGTGATGTGATCTCCGTTATTGAGAATTTAGGAAAAACGGGACAAACCGTCTTCTCTGAAAAAGAGATTTCCCCAATAGATACCCATCCACTCGCTGAAAAAACGCCCTTAATTCTTGATGCTGATAGCTCCCAACAAACTGTCATTATGGATGCCTTGTGGGAGGGAAAAAATCTCGTCGTTGAAGGACCACCGGGTACGGGCAAATCTCAAACCATTACTAATCTCATTGCTGCCGCCCTTGCTCAAGATAAATCGGTCTTGTTTGTCGCGGAGAAAAAAGCCGCGCTTGATGTGGTGAGTTCACGCTTGGAGAATGTCGGATTGGGAGAATTTTGCCTTGAACTGCATAGCCATAAAACGCAAAAAAGTCTATTTCATGCCAATCTGAAAAAGCGGCTCAATAACGAATATCAGGATGTCACCCAATTAGAGTTTGATATCAAAGCCCTCGCTGAACAAAAAAAGCGATTACTCGCCTATTCTAATCTCGTCAATACCCCCGTTGGACCAAATGATGAGCGGATATATGAAATCTTTTGGGCGGTGGAAAGACTACGGGGCGAGCTTGCTGGGGAAAAACTCTGTTTTGAAGTTCAAAATCCTTTTCATTCAAAAGACGATTTTAATAATAAAATCAACAAGTTAAAAGAAATTGGCGAACAATATGAAGCCCTTTCTGATAAAGTACTCGTAAACTGGCAGGGCTTTAAACCGACAAAAATTTGGGCAGGCGATGAAGAAATTATTCAGAATATTTTATCAAGCCTGTTTTTGGAAACGCAGACTTACGAAGCTTATCTTGATGTTTTAATTGAAGAAACTAAAATCCCGTTGACAAAAGATTTAGCCGCTCTACAATCACTCACTAAAATTAATGCCGCCCTGATAAAAAAATCAATGCCAATTCCTTTTGATGGCGCGGCAGCAATCCAATTATTGAAAAATCAGCAGAATATCGAAAGACTTCGTCAATTTAAAATTGAACAAAAGGAATATCAACGACTCCTCATTCGAGCGACTCAATTTCTTGGGCATGGTAAATATACGGTTAAATTTCTCCAACAAGTACATAATCAAACCAGCAAATTGGAGAAAATGGGTTTTGGAAATGATTCACCGAATGAACTTATGGTGCTTATTAAAAACGTCGAGAAATTAGACGATGAATTACGCTCTTTATTAGATAACCCGGAATCCGTCGAAAATTTTCTCAAATTTTTGCAATTGCGGGAATTAGCGGAATTAGCCCCCCCAGATTTGGTGATTAATAAACATTCGGCACATGCGCTGGAAGCAACCCCTATTGTTTTTCAACATGCGCGTGATAACTTTGCTGAATTGTCGGCACAGTGGGCGGAGAAAAAAGACGATTTTCTGCTTAACAAATTACCAAAGTCAGAAGAGATTGCGATTTTGGCTGATGAAATCCGCAAGCATCAGGGTAAATGGTTGGCTTTTTTCACGGGAGATTATCGGCGTGCGAAACGCGCTGTTAATGATTTTCTGGCAAACAGTCGATTTAATTCCCGACAATTGGTTAAAGAGTTGGAGGCACTTGCCGCCCTTAAACGAAAAACGGAACAAGAAACGGAGCGGGCGCAATATCAACGACTATTTGGAGCAATTTTTGTCGGCATTGAAACTAACTGGGCGTTGCTTGAAGAACATATAAAATGGGCGCAAATGCTTGTCAGCGTGCTGGGTACAGAAGAAGAAGCGCAAGAATTGTTAGCCACACAGGCTGATCCTCGCGGGCATATTCTCAAAAGCACCGCCGTGATGTATGAACAATGGCTCAGGGTGACTAAAGCGGCGGAACAACTTAATGTACCAGTCGATTCTCATTTCTTAGTCAATGAATTTGTCGAAAAGTTATTTGAACGGTGCAGCCAAGTGATGCAAATTGTCACGCTATTGCAACAACAATTACCCCATCTCAGCGATAAACATATTATTTCCATTCATAGTGCGGTACATAATTTATTGACGGCTTGGCAGATTCGCCTTGATGCCGATCAGAATCTGTTTATGAAGAAATTATTTGGCAAAGCCTATCGGGGTATCGAAACCAATGCGACTGCCCTGTTTGCTATGGCGGATTGGATCACTCATTTACAAACCGTCTGCAAACTACCCGCACCGCTATTATTGTGGCTTATCAGTAAAGACGCGATGAGAGTGTCTATTTGTCAAACCTTGTTAAACAAAAATCAGGCTTATTTGGCGATATTCAATGAACATTGCCAAAAACTCGCTGAATTTGGCGAATTAAATACACAGCAATGGTTCCGTTGTCCCTCCAAACCCTGTACATTAGCACAAATCGCTAAAACCACTCATACTTGTCAAGGTTCTGTCAATTTACTCGGCACGTTATCAATGTTTTACCTTTTAAAACAAGAACTTGATGAAATTGGCTTAAAAGTGATTACGGATGCGATAACCACCCAACAAATTAAGCCAAAATCGGCGCCCCTCCATTTTAAATATGCGGTTTATCAAAGTATGGCGCGGGAACTGATACGCAAACATGATGTTTTAGCCTATTTTACCGGCAATGGCTATGAAAATACTCGCCAACGCTTTGCCGAATTAGATAAAAAAGTGCAAAAAGCCACCCGCCAACGCATCGCTTATCAAGTTGCCCAAAAGCCTATTCCCAAAGGGAATGGCGCAGGGCGCGTCGCGACTTTCACCGAAAAAAGCCTGATTGAACATGAACTCAATAAAAAGCGGCGACATATTCCTATTCGCCAATTAGTTCGGCGGGCAACTAGGGCATTACAAGCGATGAAGCCTTGTTTTATGATGAGCCCCTTATCGGTGGCACAATATTTAGTGCCAGGGCAAATTGAGTTTGATTTACTCATCATGGATGAAGCGTCACAAGTGCGCCCTGAAGACGCTTTGGGTGCCATTGCCCGATGTCAGCAAATCATGATCGTGGGCGATCCGAAACAATTACCCCCGACTCAATTCTTTGAACGACTCGTCAATGAAGAGGATGAAACGACGGCATTGGAAGGGCAGGAATCTATCTTAGATATCTGCCTTAGCATTTATCAAAAGGGGTGGCTACGCTGGCACTATCGCTCCGAACATGAAAGTCTGATTGCCTTTTCTAATCGTCACTTTTATGATGATGAATTAATCGTCTTTCCAGCCCCCATGCCTCAACATCAAGGGTGCGGCGTGCATCTCAATTATATAGAAAACGCCACCTATTTCAGGGGCTGCAACCAAAAAGAGGCGGAAACCGTTGTCACAGCAGTGGCAGCGCATTTTAAAAATACGCCAGAATTCAGTTTGGGGGTGGCTACCTTTAATATGAGACAACAAGCCTTGATTAACGAGATATTGGATGAACGTTGTCAAGAAGATAGCTGGTTAGAAGCGCAGATAAAATCGATGGAAAATAGCAAAGAACCCTTTTTTATCAAGAACTTAGAAAATGTTCAAGGAGATGAGCGCGATGTGATTTTTGTCTCAACCACTTATGGTGCCGATCCAGAAACGGGGAAGGTTTTTCAACGTTTTGGTCCGATTTCGCATGAAATGGGCTGGCGGCGATTGAATGTCATTTTTACCCGCGCCAAAAAGCGGCTAGCACTTTTCACTTCTATGCGTTCCAACCAGATTCACCCCAAAGCCAAACGCGGAGTGCAGATACTCAAAACCTATTTAGAATATGCCGAAACGGGACAATTGCCCATCAATGTTGGCACGGAGACGGAAATCTATAGCGATTTTCAAATTGCCCTCTCTAAAATCCTTCAAGAACAGGGCTATAAAACTGTACTAAAAGTGGGCGTGGCGGGCTTTCGTATTGATATTGGTGTTCTGCACCCTGAAAATCCAGACGAATATATTTTAGGTATCGAATGTGATGGCGTACATTATCACAATGCCAAATCATTGCGGGATCGTGATAGACTTAGAACAGAAATTCTCGAAAGTCAAGGCTGGAAAATTCATCGGATTTGGTCAACTGATTGGTTTAAGCATAGAGAGGCGGAAGTTGAGCGTCTTTTAAAAACACTCTCCGCATCATCCGAGAGTGCAAAAACGGAAATGGCTCAAATTGAATCAGAATTTTAGAGTTTTGTCCAAAGCTAAAGCGTTGTACTCCAAAAACAAAGCTAAAGCAAGTAGGGTGGGTAGGATAAACGGAAACCCACCATACCGTAATGGAAAATGGTGGGTTTCCACTTCGTTCCTACCCACCCTAC
>JAGLHR010000274.1 GCA_023143415.1 Thiomargarita sp.
TGCCCCTACAACATTTCAGCCTAAAGTTTTTCTTCAAAAAACTTTAGGCTGAAATATTCTTACAGAAAGGATTTGCCCCTACATAAAAATATTGTTGTAGGGGCAATCCCTTGTGGTTGCCTTTGATGTAGGGGCAATCCTTTATGGTTGCCTTTGATGTAGGGGCAATCCCTTGTGGTTGCCCTGAGTACAAATTTTTATTAAATTTCAGTTATCCATCACCTGCTTGACGGCTTCCTCAAAGACTTGCCCCCGGTGTTCATAATTATCAAATTGATCAAAACTCGCACAGGCGGGCGAGAGTAATACGGCATCATTTGGATGGGCTAATGTTGCCGCTTGTGTTACTGCGTCTGCCATACTTTTTGCATAATATAGCGGTACAACGTCGGTTAAAACATCAGCAATGAGCGGCGCATCTCGCCCTATCAATACACAGGCGCGGCAATGTTGGGCGACAACGTTTTTTAAGGGAGTAAAGTCTGCTCCTTTGCCTTCGCCGCCCGCAATCAGAATTATTTTCTTTTTTAAACTGGAAATCGCCACAATCGTCGCGCCGACATTAGTCGCTTTAGAATCATTAATAAAATCAATCCCTTGCTTATTATCCACCCAGGCGCAGCGATGCGGTAAACCGCGAAATGTTTGCAGCACCTCTACCATTGCTGATTGAGGTAATCCTACCGCTTCTCCCAAAGCTAAAGCTGCTAGGGCATTGGCTGGCATGAGACTTCCTTTTAACTGCGTTATGGGTAATAAGGGCGTGAATGAGTGAGGATTAACATGGGTGAGGTATAATTCGCCTTGATGTGGATGGATTCGGAAATCACCGGAATCATGGGATAGGCTAAAGGTGAAATATTGGCGGTGAGGGTAGTAATTGAGTAACATGGCATGTACATGAGGATCATCAATATTGATGATCAGTTTGCCATCACCGTGATAAATTCGTTCTTTCGTGGCGATATATTCTTCAAGATTTGCGTAGCGATCTTGATGATCTTCGCTGATATTGAGTATGACGGCTGATTTGGGATTTAATGAATAGGTGCTTTCAAGTTGAAAGCTGGAGAGTTCTAATATATATAAATCAGGGGCGGGGTTGCAGAGTAATTCAAGGGCGGGTGTACCTAAATTACCGCCGACTTGTACTCGCCAACCGGCTTTTTTAGCCATTTCGCCTAAAAGTGTTGTGACGGTGCTTTTTCCGTTTGAACCGGTAATAGCGACAACGGGCGCGTTGACATGACGGGCAAAGAGTTCTATTTCACTGATAATGGGTACGCCTTTTGCCAATGCCTGAGCAAGTGCAGGTTCTTGCCGCGATAGCCCTGGGCTAATGATAATTTCAGCGGCTTCTGCTAATTTTGTTGCGTCAAAATAGCCGGTTGTGTACGGTATGTCTGGGTATGTCTGATTGAGTGTTTTTAAACCGGGGGGATTGGGGCGGTTGTCCATGATATGTACAGATTTTTTATTTTTCACTAAAAAATGAATACAAGCGAGCCCTGTTTTTCCCATACCCATGATAATGGTGTCACGTTGATGGTGAGTCGTGTTTGTCATAATATTCCTTAAATAAAAAATACGTGTGTCAATTCTGGAAAATGGTGAAATTATTCGGAATTTTGAGAAAGCAAGTTTTTTGAAGAAACTTGGGGTGAAATGATTTCTAAACGTCTAATGAAATTTGTACAAAGCTGAAGCGTTGTATTCCAATTGTACAAACCTCGAATGTACTCCAAATTCATTTTCTTTTCAAATACGCCTTTGAGCGAAAATAATTTGTATCTTCGATGTTCAAGTTTTTTCGGTCACTTGAACCTCGAATCGAATGGATTCCATCATATTCGATAATTTGTGCTTCAGTACATAATTTTTAGTTTAGAATTGACAGGTTTCAAAAACCTATCAGTCGTTTCCGTATGATTTCAGCTTTCTAGCCGAATCGACCATTCGTGCCGTATATTCTTTGCTACCTACCACCCAAAGCTCGTTGATAAATTGATTTCAAAATGGCTGTGATATGAAAGTTATCATCATCCTTGTCTGCGTAAAATTTTGCGATTTCCAATGCTAATTGTTCCCTTAATTTCTCTGAGCTTATGTTTTCATGGGTATTTATTTTTTCCCAATAAGGCTTAATCTTTCTTATCAAAAATAAAGTCTGTATTAATCTGTCCTCTATATCATGATGAAATTGATTGAGAAAAGCGTTTTTTAATTCACTAACAGTAGAACAATTTAAACCAGAAAAGTTAATTCTATTGCAAACTCTATCAAAATTTGTACTTAAATCCTTGTCTTTATCAATATCTTCAATAATATCGGTGTAGATTTTTTCAAGACTAAATTCATCATTCACATATAACAACGGGTTTTTATGGTTGTCAAAAATATCAGTCAAGAGAGGCAGTAAAAAATAGGCTTCTTTATGAATTAAACCTGTGGTAAATATGAGATGGCTATCTATGTTATTAGGGTTTATTTTTAGCTCATTGTATAGGTGATAAAAAATTTCATCAGTATCTTGAAATGAATAATTGTCTATGTTTGCCTTTTGAATATCTAAATCTATAATGGCAAAAAGTTTGTTAATGTCAAGATAACTGTTTTTGAGATTGGTTGTATGTAATGCTTTTAATTGACAAAAAACTTTAATGACATCACTTCTACCACCACAATTAAAAAATTGGGGAGCGTTGTTTTTCCTCATCTCTCTGGGTAAACAGGCTTTATATAAATCGGCATCTGGTTTACGCTCAAGGTTTCTATACATCGTTGGGTTAAGCCCAACTTTTTTTACGCTGCTAATATCACCTTCACATAAAATCACTGCCTTATTTTTTATCCTTTTTGAGGAGAAAATAATTTCGACATGATTTTCTAATTCATCTGCTGTTAAACTCATGTCTATTTTGTTTTGATTAGCTTGGGTTCTAATTCTTTAACATGAGATGGCGTTAAAGCCTGACATAGTTCATAAGAATGGGTTGCTAAAAGAAATTGATTATTTTTTGACCATTCTTGTAATTCATTCACAATTTCATATTGCCAATCTGGATGTAAGCCAATTTCTATCTCATCCATTAAGACAAGGGAATCTTCTATGGCATAATATCTTAACCAAATATAGATGCCTAGCTTTTTTAATTCTCCATGACTCAAATCTTCTGGCAATAATTTTTCATCATCATTTTTTAATTTAAAAATAATACTTGATAATTGTTTATCAACCGTGATGGTTTTATCAATTAAAAAACGATTTAATGCCGTTTTTAATGTTTTAAAGTGATTTCCATATTCTCCATATTCCAAAGCATCTTCAAAATCTTTATTCCTTACATTTTCAAAAGATTTAATGATCAAATCAGTTGAGGCAAAGTCATAAGTAAAAAAACCCGTTAAGTTTTTTTTGGCTTCGTTAATATAATTAACATAATTTTCTACTCCACTTTCTCTTAAAAAAACCGCTTTTTTTTCTTTATCAGACAAAAATAAAAAAATTTGCGTACTTGGAGCAGCTAAATAGACTTTATCCGACATTTTAGTCAAAAAATATAGATCATTAATATTGGTTTTACATAACAATATCTTCTCATTATCAAGATGCATCAGGTAGAACATCTTTTTTGATTTAAAATAATATTGCTTTCTTTCGCGTGTTGTTTTTTGATTACCTTCTTCATGTTCCTTTTTTAACAAATCGTCAAAAAAAGGATGATCAGCCAAAATGAACTCCAAGTAAAATTCTTTATCATCATGGCATATCTCAAATTTTGCCAACGTTGTATCCTGTTTGCTCAATGTTAATGTCGATAACAGATTCACTAAATATTGATGTCTTTCTTTATTAAACGAACAATGTAATAAAGTAAAGACTAATTGTAATAGCGTACTTTTTCCACCACCATTAAGACTTCCCAATGGAAAGATAGTCGGCGTAAATTCTTTTTCAAATTGTATCTCTATGTTTTTTAAAACCCGGAAATCTGCTATTGAAATTTTCTTTAAAAACATTTTAATTATCCTGTATATGAACATCCATCATTTAATGAGATAATAAAAGCGTGATTGTCATTTTTTACATTATGATTTTAAGACAGAATTTAATTTTACAGTGATAAAAGCATCTTGTCAAAATTTCAAATTCAATCTTTCACTAGAAATTAAAAATCAACATGAAAAATCTTACTTTAGAAGTCAAAGAACTCAAGCAGAAAATATTGGAACACCTTCGTTATACCATTGCTAAACATCCGCAATCCGCTACCAATAGAGATTGGTACAATGCCATCGCCTACACATTAAGAGACAGTATGACAGAGCGGTGGTTGGCTACTATGAATGAATATTATCAACAAGATAGCAAACGGATTTATTATCTGTCTTTGGAATTTCTGACAGGGCGTACCCTTGTAAAAAATATGCTGAATTTGGGACTTTATGATAAATGCAGTGATGCACTTGCTGAGTTAGGGGTTTCACAAGATTGCATCGCTGAACTTGAACCCGATCCGGCATTGGGGAATGGCGGTTTAGGGCGTTTAGCCGCCTGTTTCCTTGATTCGATGGCAACCTTGAATCTGCCGGGCTATGGCTATGGTATTCGTTATGAATATGGTATGTTTTACCAACGTCTCCATAATGGGTATCAATTTGAACAACCTGATAATTGGTTGCGCTATGAAAACCCTTGGGAATTTCCGCGTGCTGAATTATTGTATAAAGTCCATTTTGGGGGGCATGTCGTCGAATATCAGGATGAACAGGAACGCAAGGCTTATCATTGGGAGGATACTTGGGATGTGATGGCAATGGCTTATGATACGCCCAATCCAGGTTATGCCACCCAAACGGTTAATAATATGCGCCTTTGGGCGGCTAAATCTTCGCGTGATTTTGATTTACAGCATTTTAATGATGGTAAGTATATTAAGGCAGTAGAGGAAAAAAACACTTCCGAAAATCTTTCCAAAGTGCTTTATCCTGATGATCGAACGCAAAAGGGTAAAGAATTGCGGTTGCGTCAGGAATATTTCTTTGTTTCCGCCTCAATACAAGATATTATCCGCCGTTATTTTGTTGATGTTAATCATAAAGATATTCGGGGATTGGCGGATAAAGTGGCTATTCAGCTTAATGATACGCATCCTGCATTGGCTATTCCTGAATTGCTACGATTATTGATAGATCGTTATCACCTTTCTTGGGAAGAGGCTTGGGATATCAGCGTGCGTATTTTTTCCTATACTAATCACACCTTATTACCAGAAGCCCTAGAAGTTTGGCCTGTCAGTTTATTTGAAAAACTATTGCCACGCCATCTCATGATTATTTACGACATCAATCACCATTTCCTAAAAGAAGTGAGCTATCGCTATCCGGGTGATATAGAAGCATTGCAGCGTATGTCTCTCATTGGTGAAGAAGGAGAAAAGCATATTCGCATGGCGAATCTGGCGATTGTGGGAAGCCATAAAGTCAATGGCGTTGCCCAGTTGCATACCCATTTAATGAAAAAGACGATATTTGCCGATTTTAATCGCTTTTTTCCTGGACGGATTATAAACAAAACCAATGGTATCACGCCACGTCGTTGGCTTTATGAAGCCAATCCTGCTCTGACACAATTGATAAGCCGACAGATTAAGGTTGATTGGGTTCGTGATTTATCGCAATTGAAACAACTGAACCCTTTGGCTGAAAATGATGAATTTATCCTTGAATTTCAATCGGTTAAGCATAGCAACAAGCTTAAATTAACCGCTTATATCAAAAAAAAATTGGGCATTGAAGTCAATCCCGATTCGATGTTTGATGTGCAAATTAAACGTCTCCATGAATATAAGCGACAATTGCTTAATCTGTTATATGTGATTACCTGTTATAATCGCATTAGTGCTAATCCCAAAATTGATGTTGTACCACGCACCGTTATTTTTGCCGGTAAAGCGGCACCGGGTTATTTTATCGCTAAATTGATTATTAAATTAATCAATAATGTCGCAGAGGTGATTAATCATGATCCTGTGATTGCCGGGCGTTTAAAAGTGATCTTTATTCCCAATTATAATGTCTCTAAAGCGGTGCGAATTATTCCCGCGGCTGATTTGTCAGAACAAATTTCCACCGCTGGAATGGAAGCGTCTGGCACGGGTAATATGAAACTCGCGCTTAACGGTGCTTTAACGATTGGCACGTTAGATGGGGCGAATATTGAGATTCGTGAAGAAGTGGGCGAGGAGAATATCTTTATATTTGGTTTAACCGCCGATGGCGTAGCTAAACTCCGGCAAGACGGTTATAATGCTTGGGATTATTATCATCGTCATTCTGAGCTTAAACAGGTATTGGATATGATCAGTTCAGGGTATTTTTCGCGGAATGAACCTTTACTTTTTCAGCCCATTATTGATTCTCTGACAAAGAGCAATGATTATTTTATGGTGCTGGCGGATTATGCCGATTATATTCTTTGCCAACAGCGCGTCGATGCACTTTATCGGCAACCCAAAGAATGGACACGCAAAGCGATTCTTAACGTGGCTAACATGGGTAAGTTTTCCTCAGATCGCACGATTAAAGAGTATGCCGAAGAAATTTGGGATGTGAAACCGCTAAGGAATGAAAGTAAAAATGTCGTAAAAATGTAGGGTGGATAGAGCGATAGCGAAACCCACCGTTCCTTGAAAAATGGTGCCACTTCGTTCCTACCCACCCTACATATCTGTGTTTAGAAAAATGGTGGGTTTCCACTTC
>JAGLHR010000275.1 GCA_023143415.1 Thiomargarita sp.
GGGCAATCCTTTATGGTTGCCCTATCGACGACTTGACAGGTTTCCATTCGAGGCTAACGTTTTTTCTTTAAAAAAACGTTAGCCTCGAAACCTGTCAGGTCTGATTCAACATGGTGGAATTGATTTCATTTTCGAGGTTTTAGTTTTTATTCAAAAAACTAAAACCTCGAAACGTTCCTTAACGTTCTAGCGAATAGCGTAAATCAACGCCACTTTCTGTCCCCGTTTCTGTTTCTAGCATAAGGCTCTTGGTGAGTTCGTAGCGCATTCGTAAAACATTGTTACCGTCAAAGAGACCAATTCCATAGCTGACATATAAACCTGGACTGAGGTATTTACCCAATACAAGCGCGGCTTGTTCAATACCATCTTCTGTCGAAATACCGGCTTCATCAAAACCAAAATCTTTCCCCATTTTTTGTGTTAATTTATCACCATGTTTTAAAGGTAAGGCTGCAGCCGCATTTAATAAGATATTACCCTCTCCTTTGCCTGCATCTGCCATGGGTTTACCCAGTATAATATAAGACAGGGTGTTACTTTCGTCATAAGTGGGTTTTGAATATAAAACTAATTTTGGTAATTGTGCAGTGCCTTGTATATGTATGCCCGCAATCACATCATCATTACCTTTACGTTTGATACGGCGGTATGCTTTGATGTCTAAACCGGGATTTTCGATAGCCCCGCCGCTGAAAAATACACGTCCTCGGTCAATTTTTAAGTTTTGTCCATAAGCGTTATAGCGGCCTTTAATAATATAAAGTTCGCCATTGCCGACGGTTATTTTACCCTGATTGTTACTGGCTATCACTGTCCCACCAAAACGGCTTGTGAAACCTGCGCCATCAAAAGTGACTTTATCGCCTAAAATGATGGTGACGTAACTGGAGATGGCTATGGCTTGTGAACCCTTTTTTTCTTCAGGTTCGGGTTCAATCGGATTAACAATAACGACATCTTTAGAGGAAGCCACGGCTTCACTCGTTGCTTTAGACGGTGTAATGGCTAATTCTGGAATAGTGATTTTACCGCGCACGTCAACGCGATCAGGGACTGCTTTTACATCAATATTGGGCGAGGCGATTCCCCAAGCATCTGCTGTATCAATGACTTTAAAATTTTTCCCGGCAATGTTTAAATTCGCTTTCCAGTCTGTCGCAGAGATTAACTTAGCCGTTCCCTTGAGGTTGAGTTTTCCTTTTCCAGATTTGAGGCTGCCTTGTAATGTGAAATTCTCATTTTCAGCGAGTAATTTTACTCCTAACGCTTTGATTTCTAAGCCTAATCCTGGCAAATAGGTGGCGACATCTTGCACCCGTATTTGCCCTTGCATTTGTGGTGCTTCCATTATTCCACCCAGTTTCAACTCCATATTAATTTCACCTTTGGTATTTTCAACTTGGGAGACTAATGTGGGTAAAATGCCTAAATCAGCAAAAGTGGCTTTAATTTGTCCTTGGAGAATTTGTTTATTGCTCGGAGGCAGGTGGGTGAACCCTGGCATGTTAAATGTGCTATGTATTCCACTTTTCTCAAGCAGATCGAAATCCAGTTTAGCCGCTAAACCCGTTTGGGTGATTTGTAAATTGAATTTCCCGCCTTTATGAGGAAATGTCTTATATTCATTGTTTAGAAAGGTTTTAAATGCGCCCGGTGAGAGGTTTATTGCAATGTCTGATTTAATCGCACCGTCAGGGCGTAAAGTGGTTGCTAAGTCTCCATTAATTATACCGGTTAAATTGGAATCTGGGGGCAGAAAGGCATCAAAAAGTGCTAAAGAGATGTTTTCCAATGTGGCTTTTACAGTGCTTCTTGCCGTTTTTTGCCAATGGAGTTCGGTGCATATTTTATGTTCTTCACTCTGTTGTAAGCAAGCATGAGCCAGTCGCGCTTCTTCTGCGGAGAGAGTCAGATCAGCAGGTGTTTGCAATTGCCAATCACCCACTTTTGCTGTTGATGCGGTTAATTCTTGTAATTGGCCCTGCCAACGGGGTTCTTTAAAACCGCCTTGTAGCTTGAGAGAGAAATGGTTTTTGGGCATTTTCAGGCTCGCAATTAAGCGATGTGCTGTGAAACTTCCTTGAGCTTGTAAACTTAAAGTTTCAATTTCAGTTGCGCCTTGTTTAAAATCGGTGGCGACAAACTCTAAAAAGAGCTCTTTTTTTGTGCGTAGATTGACATTGATATTCGCTGCGATGGCATTTAAACTGTTATCTTGAAATAGCAATGAGTTGCCATTTAGCTTGGCAGTAATATGTGGTAAGTTAAGGGAGCCGGTTAAATTGCCTTTTCCAGATAGGCTACCTTGTGCTTCTGGTAATAGGGCAGCAAGATCGGGGGCATTGAGACTCCACTCTAATTTTGAGCGTTGTCCAAGTTTTCCATTAGCCATTATGTGTATTTTGCCAAATTTAAAATCCAACCCATTGATTTTATAGTCATTATTGTTAATAGCGACTTCCGTTTTCAGGTTAAGTGGATATTCACGCAATTGCCCTTTGATATGTTTCAATTTGACTTGCGTCTCTAAATTACCGTTTTTGAGACGACCTTTACTCTGAACCTCTAGCGCGATTTTGCCTGGCCATTCTGAATATTGACTCCCCGGATTGATATTGTTTCCATTTAAGGCGATTTGCCAATTGATTTCAGGCTGCCAACGCACTTTTCCTGTTAAGTCGAGAGTACCTTCTAAAATGTTCGCCTGTAAATTTTTGAGTTGGAAACTGCTGGTATTGCCAGAACCTGTCGCTTTCAAAGAGCCGGCGGGTATATCTTTGCCCTGAATATCGGCGTTTAAATTTAATTGATAATCATTGGGCGTTCCCAATGCATGGAGAGTGCCTTTTTGAGTGTTGACTAATGCTGGTGAGCCTGTTAAGGGCCATTGCACATTTTGCCATGCGACTGTCGCATCAAAACTCGGTGCTTTACCTGCTAGCGATCCTTCTCCTTGAAGAGAGAGTTGGGTGAGCGGATAACGTTTCTTTGAGGTTTTATCCGCATATCCCGTTTGAGGCAGGTTGACATCGAACTGGTGGATTTTGAAATGATCGCCGTCTAGGTTCGCCACCAATTGGCTTTTGATTCTTAATTGTTCTGGCCATT
>JAGLHR010000276.1 GCA_023143415.1 Thiomargarita sp.
TTTGTTCTGAATCAGAATTTCTAAAACCTCGTTTCGCCGCTTAGAAATCGGATTTTTTTTGTTCTAAATCAGAATTTCTTAAACATCTTGGAAACATAGTGCGTAACATCAGTTAATAAATAAGACTGAGTAGTTGACCAATGGTTAATGGTTCACCCAAAAAAAAAGCTGAAAATCAATTGATTTTCAGCTACACAATGATGATGCACAAGGAGAAAATAATCGCCCTGAAGAGGAATTGAACCTCTGACCTTCCCCTTAGGAGGGGGACGCTCTGATCCAACTGAGCTATCAGGGCTTGTGGAGCCAAGGAGGATTGAACTCCCGACCTCTGCATTGCGAACGCAGCGCTCTCCCAGCTGAGCTATGGCCCCATAACGGTTTTTAATAATATCACAAATGACGAGATAAAGTCAAGACTTTTTTATTTAGAAATTCTGATTCAGAACAAAAAAATCGGATTTCTTAAACCTTGTGAAAATTTCTCTCCAAAAATCACTTTTAAAATGCACTTAATAAAACAACTATTTTTATTATACACCATCAGCATTTTCCCAGTGCTTGCCACACCAACGCTTTTTGAACAAGCGCAAACGAATTATGAACAAGGGCATTTTGTACAAGCAATACGCCATTATCAAGCATTATTAAATCTCGACGATTTAAAAATCTCTCAACAGATTCAAATCCTAATACAGTTATCAAGAACTTATCAAGCATTAGGTTTATCTCAACAAGCACTCACTACATTATTAAAAGCAGAATCATTGCAAAATCAATCACATAGCGATACTCTTCAAACTGTTAAATTATTAACGACTTTAAGCGATCTTTACCTAGCGATGCGGGAAAATATCAAAGCGCGTCACTATGCTAATAAGAGTTTAAAGCGATTACCCCCAAATGCCCCTCTCCTCATTCGTGCGACAGTACTCAATAACTTAGCTAACGTATTAACTGTCGAAGCCTATTACACTAAAGCCATTAAAACTTATAGCCGTACTATAAAACTCGCAGAGCAAGTCGGTGAAACGATTTTAATTGGACGCGCCTTAATTAATAAGACACACGCTCACTTAAAAAATGGACAATGGCACGCCGCCGCAAATACACTCACCACAGCCCAGCAACAATTTGAATCACTTGAATGGAGCTATGCTAAAGCTTATGGATTAATCAGTCTGGGCAACTTGGCACAACATCTTTTAAATCTTGAAATCAAAAATCTCGATCTCAATTCAAAAATCCAAATCAAAAATCTCGCCTATCAAACTTTAAATTCCGCACGCAATATTGCCGAAGCATTAAAGAATCCGCGTCTCATTTCTTATGCTTACGGATTTTTAGGGCAATTATATGAGACGACACAACGTTATCCAGAAGCGTTGCAATTAACGCGACAAGCGATTTTTCACGCTAAACGAGAGAGCAACTCTTTTTTTACTCAGCAAAATCAAGCCTCAGAAATTCTCTATCGTTGGCAATGGCAACTAGGGCGACTCTTCAAAGCACAACATAAAATGGAAAAAGCCATTAACGCACTGCAAAGTGCCGTCAAAAGTTTACAACCCATTCGTCAAGACATCACTATCGGCTATCGCAACAGTTCACAATCCTTTCGTGAGCGAGTTGGTCCCATTTACTTTGAATTAGCAGACTTATTATTACAACGGGCGGCAAGACTTAATAAAACAGAACCCTTAAAGGAAGCCAGTTTAAAGGAGGCACTTGAAACAATAGAACGTTTTAAAACGGCTGAATTACAAGACTATTTTCAAGATGAATGTCTTATAGGCTATCAATCCAAACGGACACTTTTGAACAAAGGCATTGCACCCCATACTGCAGTCATTTACCCGATTTTACTTGAGGATCGCACAGAAATACTCTTAAATTTGTCCCAGGGCATACAACAGTTTATTATCCCCATCACAGCAAATCAATTGAAAGAAAAAGTCAATGAATTTCGCTTTGAATTGGAAACCCATGAAAAGAACCTTTTTTTGCCCTACGCAAAATATTTATACCGTTGGCTTATCGCACCCCTATTAGATTCACTTTCCGCACATCACATTGACACACTTATTATTATCCCAGATGGTGTATTGCGTACAATCCCTTTTGCGGCTCTGCACGATGACAAACACTATCTCATTTCTAAATACGCCATTGTGACAATGCCCGGCTTAACCCTCACTGAATTTAATAATCATCATAAGCGGCAGCGCAAAATCCTTTTGAGTGGATTATCAAATAGTGTACAAGGACATTCCGCCTTATATAGTATTCCTGATGAAATTAAGCATATCGCCAAACTATACGACAATGTGACTCAATTATTAAATCAAGATTTTACCCTCAAGCATTTTTCAGAAACGTTAAAAAAGACGACTTATTCTATATTACATATTGCTTCACATGGTGAATTTGAAAAAAAATCCCCCTTTCTATTGACTTATGACGGAAAACTCACAATCAATCAACTTGAAGCGTTAATAAGATTCAACAAACGTCGTCAAGAACCCTTAGACTTATTAACATTAAGTGCCTGTCAAACCGCAGTCGGAGATGATCAAGCCGCTCTTGGATTAGCGGGCATCGCCCTCAAAGCAGGAGCAAAGAGTGCATTAGCCAGTTTATGGTCTGTTAATGATAAAGCAACAAGCCTTTTAATGAAAAAATTCTATCAAGAATGGCAAAAAAATGGCTTGTCAAAAGTGAAGGCTTTACAAGCTGCACAACAATACCTATTAAAACAGCCTCGCTTCCAACACCCCGCGTACTGGGCATCATTTTTGCTGATAGGAAGTTGGAAATAAAAAACCTTGAGTACTCAGGGCAACCACAAGGGATTGCCCCTACATCAGAATATTTTCGTCAGTCGGAATAAGAATATT
>JAGLHR010000277.1 GCA_023143415.1 Thiomargarita sp.
CCTACAACATTTCAGCCTAAAGTTTTTCTTCAAAAAACTTTAGGCTGAAATATTCTTATTCCGACTGACGAAAATCTTCTGATGTAGGGGCAATCCCTTGTGGTTGCCCTGAGTACAAAAAACGAAAACCTCGAAAAACGAAAACCTCGATCAGTTATTAATTCTACTTGAGGTTCAGGTTTCGAGGCTAAAAAAATTTTAGCCTCGTCATTTTGGAGTACATTCGAGGTTTGGTTCATTTTGGAGTCCAACATTTTAGAGTCCAAAGCTGAAGCGTTGGACTCCAAAAAACGCCCAAAGCTGATGCGTTGGACTCCAAAAAACGCCCAAAGCTGATGCGTTGAACTCCATTAAAAATGCGCCAAAGCTGATGCGTTGGATTCCAAAATTACCCAAAATTATTTTTTAATTGTTTGATTTTAAACAAGTTTATGAACTTCTAACGATATGATAAAAAAAATACCTAAATCACTTTTGCGCCATGTTGGACGGGCTATTGCTGATTATACCATGATTAAACACAACGATTATGTATTATTAGGTTTATCAGGTGGTAAGGATTCCCTCTCTCTGCTGCATATTCTAGCACATTTACAACGTTACGCACCTATACGCTTTGAATTGGGAGCTATCACGGTTGATCCTCAAATTCCCGGTTTTGATCCCTCACCACTAAAAACGTATTTAGCAGAATTAGGAATAAACTATTTTTACAGAAGACAACCTATTATGCAGGAGGCACAGCAACATTTGCAGGGCAAATCTTTTTGTGCCTACTGTGCAAGGATGAAACGGGGTATTATGTACACAACTGCCCGTAAAGAAGGCTATAATGTGCTTGCATTGGCACAACATCTTGATGATTTAGCCGAAAGTTTTTTAATGTCGGCACTCTATAGTGGGCGTTTACAAACGATGAAGGCGCATTATACTAATAAGACAGGTGATGTGCGGATTATTCGCCCCTTAGTCTATGCGCGTGAGAGACAAATGGCTGATTTTGCAAAAGCCGCAGATTTGCCCCTGATTCAGGATAATTGCCCTGCTTGTTTTACTGCGCCTACTCAGCGTGAGCATGTTAAAGCCTTGCTTACTGATGAGGAACGAGCGCATAAAGATATTTATCAAAACCTTTTGCACGCAATGCGCCCGTTGATGGTGAAGCAAACCTTTCCGCAAGGGATTCCTAAAGTTTAATGCGAATTAAGAGCCTCTTGCAAAATGATCGCCTCGGAATACGAGGCTAAAAACTAAAGTCAGCTAAAGCTGACTGTTTTCGAGGCGAAAGTTTTTTTAAAGAAAAAACTTTCGCCTCGAAATGAATTTGATTAGTCGAGCCGACTTTAGCTTTTAGCCTTGAAATTGATTTCAAGGCTAACGAGTTTTGCAAGAGCCTCTTAAGAGTTGATTTTTTTTGAAAATGGAGTTCGAGGTTTTAGTTTTTTGAAAAAAAACTAAAGTCGAGGCTAACGTTTTTTTAAAGAAAAAACGTTAGCCTCGACTCGAAAACGCTTTAGCTTTGTAAAAAATGGAATTCAACTCTTAATTCGCATTATCAGCGAGGCAAAACTTTTGCCTCGCACGATAGTGCGGTTTCAAAACCAGCACGTCAATGAACAAATTCATAATTTTTTTCATTAATCGTATTGCTTGGTTGAATTATGCATTCAGGCTTTATATTTATACTCCCTGCCTTTAAAAGTTCCTCTAGAGAGCCTAATCTAGTGGAGTTTCCTTGAATATTCTGCGCATTTTTTTCAATACTACCAATGATAATTTTCTCAAGATCTTTGTTTGATCCCATCGCGCACATTTCAACAATTCTAAAAGCGGTGCCTAACCGAGTTTCAATAGGAGTTTCTGTATCAGTCAAGAGTGCTTCAACAACATCCAATGCTAAAGACCCAAGATGTTGTAATTTTGCTTGACAAATAGCTCCATTCAGATCATTTGACATTTTTAACCTCTGAAAAAAATTAATGAATTAACCCAATTTGCTTTCGATGCGAGAGTTTTTCTGAACAGTGAAATAGGGAAACTGTTTAAAATCGGGGCTTAAACTATTTTAATTTTGAAACGAAAATATGGCAACTGGTTTATTGTATTATCATAAACAACGGGGGCGTTAGCTCTCTCGCTGCTATTCAAAAAACGGTAAGCCTCGAAAATACTTATGAAAAAATGTCCCCTACTAAAGCTAACCCTTTATCCGCAAATGAAAAGCAATTGGCGAAATTGCAACGTTGAATTTAGTGCGGTTTCAGAACCTGCACGGAACAAATTCATAAGTTTTCTCATTAATATTATTGCTTGGCTAAACTATGCCGTTTTCAGACTTTATATTGATACTCCCCGCCTTTAAAAGTTCCTCCAGAGATTCTAATCTAGTGCTGTTTCCTTGAATATTCTGCGCGTTTTTTTCAATACTACCAACAATAACTTTCTCAAGGTCTTTACTTGAACCCATCGCGCAGATTTCAACAATTCTAAAAGCGGTGCTTAATCGAGTATCAATAGGGGTTTCTGTATCAGTCAAGAGTGCTTCAACAACTTCTAATGCTAAAGACCCAAGATGTTGTAATTTTGCTTGACAGACATCTCCATTCGGATCATTTGACATTTTTAACCTCTGAAAAAAAATTAATGACTTAATTCGCATTTCAAGGCTGAGTAGTGACAAAAACTTTCGCCTCAAAAGCAATCCGTATAATAATTAATCAACTCTCCAACGTGCTTTAACTTCATCACGATGTAAAGCTAACCATTGTAGCGCGATAATAGCTGGCGCAAAATGGATTTTGTTAGCTTGTAACATTTCCAATGCGGTGGCATAAGATACAACATGTACTTGAATATCCTCATTTTCTGAGGCGACACCATGAATACCATTTGCCTTAGTCGCATCAACCCGCCCACAAAAAAGGGCAGTCGTTTCAGTTGTACTACCTGGACTCACAAAAAAATCACAGATATGAATAATATCAGAAACAGGGCAACCCATTTCTTCTATAACTTCTCTATAAACAACTTCGCTAGGACTTTCCTCTGGCTCCAAAATACCCGCGACAATTTCCCATAGCCAAGCACCACTTGCATATCCTATAGCCCCAGGGCGAAATTGTTCAATCATCACAATTTGTTCACTATCAGGATCGTAAGGCAAAATAGCGGCAGCATGACCACGCTCCAGCACCTCACGCAATAATTCATCACTCCATCCCCCTGCAAATAATGTGTGTTTAAGGCGATAACGGATTAATTTAAAAAAACCTTCATAGCAAGTGACTTTGTCAACAATTTGAAGCTCTTTTTTTTGAGAAGTAATGGCAGACATAAATTTGTGAATAGTGCAAAAGTTATGAAAGATGATGGAAGATTAATATTATTATTGTAACTACTCAGCCTTATTGATTTTTATAAAACACGCAGCAGGAATCAAAAATCACCTGGACGAAATGATGAATGGGGTCATTCAACTTTTTCTTCAACAAACTCAAATTGAATTCTTTTGCTGCGCCTTTGTGTGAGCAACACCTAAGACTGAGTAGTTACTTACTGATGTTACGCAAAGCGATTCTATTCGAGCTTAGAAATCCGATTTTTTTCAAAAAATCGCTTAAACCTCTTGGAAACATAGTGCGTAACATCAGTAATTAATTTTACATCGCATCCTGATTTGAAAGAAACTTCATTTTATCCTATATTGAAATTTTCATCAACTTATGATGACTGTCAAGTCTAACAAAAATTCAGTATTCATGATGAAGTTCGCGGGCAGCAGCCAATAATGCCAAACGAGCAACAACACCATAAGCATAAAAACGATTAGGGTAAGCATTAGCGGCTTGACAAAGATCAGGGGTAATACATGAATTGACAAAAGGTAAAGGTTCAAAGTGCATACCAGGTGCGTTCAGATTTTCGTTGACACCGCGTTTCGTGTGAACACGATAAAAACCACCAACGACAAAATGATCTATCATATACACAACTGGCTCTGCGACGGCTTTAAGTTTTCCCAAAGTTTCAAAGGTATAAACCCCTTCCTGTAATATAATTTTACGGATAGACTTACCCTCCTTAGTTTTCGACATACGAGTACGTTGTTTACGGTTAAATGCAAATATATCATCAACACTATGTATCGTCATCACACCCATACCATAGCTACCCGCATCAGCTTTGATTATCACAAAAGGTTTGTGAGGCAGATCATATTCGGTATATTTACGTTGTATGGCATTCAATAATACATTGACATTGTCAGCTAAACATTCATAACCTTCTTTTTTCATGAAATTAATTTCCCCACAATTTCTAAAGAGGGGATCAATTAACCAAGAATCTATATCTACTTGCTTAGAAAATTCTTTAGCCACTTGACTATAATAAGTAAAATGAGAAGACTTTAAACGTGAAGACCATCCCAGATGTAGCGGTGGTATAATTTCTTGTTGAATATCTTCAAGAATGGGTGGTCGCCCTGAGGATAAATCATTATTAAGCAACACAAGACAAGGTACAAAATTTTTGACGCTGAGACAATGCTTCTCTCGAATTAAAGGCTCTAGTAGCAATTGTCGTTTAGAAGGGAGGGTAATTGTTTGTGGTGTATCTAAATCGGGCAACATTGATCCAATATGCACTTCATAACCCGCTTTTTGCAGAATATCATATAAAGTGGCTAAACTTTCCAAATAGTAAAGATTGCGGGTATGATTTTCAGGTATTAATAACACGCCACGAGCACCTACATCTAACTGCTCAATTGCGGATTGCAACGCTTGCACACATAATGGCATCATTGCAGGATCAAGATTATTAAAGCCCGCAGGGAATAAGTTAGTATCAACAGGAGCCAATTTAAAACCTGCATTACGCAAATCAACTGAGGCATAAAAAGGGGCAGGGCTGTCTTGCCATTGAAGACGTAACCATCGTTCAATTTCTGCTTGGTGCGCCAGTAAATGAGTCTGAAGAACCTCCAACGGCAATGCTGTGGTAAGATGTGGAACAGGATTTAAAGATTGGTAATCCATAATTATTAATTATTAATTATTAATGTGATTGACAAGCGTTTACGTTTACTGATAAAAGACTATATTAAAACGGTTTGTTGAAAAGTTCTGTAGTTTAAGGTAGAATGTACCAATCTGTCAATTATCGTCTTCCAAATCAATTTGAGTGGCGAATATCAAAAATATTAAACTCAATGGTTAGGACAGTTTTTTTTACTGTAAAATATTTTTGATTGAATATGATAAAATGTTTCAATTTCAATTAGTTAAGATGTTAAGCCAGCCTAAATTTTAAAAACGGTCCGAACCATTGAAACTGATCACTGAAAAATTATGAGTAGCGAACCCCGTTTTGAAGGTGTTAAAGTTGTCGTTATAGACGACAGTAAGGTTATTCGGCGTACCGCCGAGACACTATTGAAAAAAGCTGGCTGTAAAGTCGTTACAGCAACAGATGGGTTTGAATCATTATCAAAAGTAATAGAACATCAACCAAATATTATATTTGTTGATATAATGATGCCCCGTCTTGATGGTTATCAAACCTGTGCCTTGATAAAAAATAATCAAGCATTTAAAAATACGCCTGTTGTAATGTTATCCAGTAAAGATGGTTTATTTGAACGAGCCCGTGGTCGAATTGTTGGTGCTGAACATTATATGACAAAACCTTTTACACGCGAAGAATTATTAAATACCATAAAAGCTTATGTGCTGGATGTCAAAGAAGCCACACATTAGATTATAAACTAAACAAGCTAATTCAGAGATAAGATTGACTTATGGTATAAAATTAATTATCATTAGTTGATGAAAGAAAAGAAACTATATACCGTTAATCAATACGCAAAACTAAAAGGTATTAGTCCTCAAACAGTCCGTGCTTGGTCAAATGAGGGAAAAATAGAAGTTGAAAGAACCCAAGGTGGACATCGTCGAATTGTTATTTATGATGATCCTATTGAAGTCCAAATATGTTATTGTCGCGTCAGTTCCTATCAACAAAAAATTGACCTTGAACGTCAAGTTCAGTTGATGAAAGAGAAATACCCCAATGCAGAAATCATCAAAGACATCGGCAGTGGTCTTAACTTCAAAAGAAAAGGACTTAAAACCCTTTTGGAACGTGCAATGTCAGGCACTAAGCTCACTGTTATACTTGCCCACCGTGACCGATTTGGACGCTTCGCCTTTGACTTATTACAATGGATTATTGAAAGGTCAGGCGGGTGCGTCGTGGTTCTCGACAAGACAGAACACTCACCAGAACAAGAACTTACCAAAGACTTACTTAGCATCTTGCATGTCTTTAGCTGCCGATTACATGGACTGCGAAGTTACCGCGACCAAGTTAATCAAGCTTTATCCAAGAGCGGAGCAGAAAAAAACACTCCAATACTGGACTGATGTTAGCCGTTATATATTCAATCAAACTATTGATTATTTATGTTCTTGCATTAACTTTAATCCGTCTTGGATGGAAGTTAGAAAAGATTTATTACATAAGTGTTTACCTACATAGTGTTTATCTACATGGTGTGATAATATTCCATTCCAAATTAAAGGTTGAACGGTTAAGTTAGGACATCAAAGTGACTGGGAAACTGTTAAATCCCATCAACATTTTTTTAAAATTTCAAATCAAGAAAAGAACCAGAACATGCTACATCCCCAAGTCAGCGATTAAAGACAATGGAATTTACCCAAGAGTTTCTGGTAAAGGTTTGGCTTATGCCGAATCTTTGCCAGAGACAATTAAAGACAGTCGTCTATCATGGTGATATGAAAGCTAGTGGATAGCGATTCCCACCACGATTGAGCATAAGCGAGAACCAAGCCTGTTCAATCGTGGCGCTTGATCCAGGAATCCTTTCGAGGTTTAAGTTTTTTTGTAACTACTCAGGGCAACCATAAAGGATTGCCCCTACAATATTCTTATGTCGAGTGACGAAAAGATTCTTATGTCGTAAGCTGCACTCCCTTGTGGTTGCTCTGA
>JAGLHR010000278.1 GCA_023143415.1 Thiomargarita sp.
TCCTTTATGGTTGCCCTGAGTCTACATCATAAGAATATTGTTGTAGGGGCAATCCTTTATGGTTGCCCTGAGTAGTTACACCTAAAGAATGTGGAAAATCATTCATCATCAATCATCATTAAACCTATGAGCATGCCACGCGACTTAAAAAAACGTCAAAAGCCAACAATACCTCATTTTTGGGAAAGACGACAGTGGATGTTGGGATTATTTATCCTTATTATCAGCCTATTATTATGGCGTGCTGTTTATTTACAAGTTAAAAATGCTGATTTCTTACTATCTCAAGGTAATGCCAGATATTTGCGTACCTTACCAATAGTCGCACATCGCGGCATGTTGATGGATCGCAATGGTCAACTTTTGGCGATTAGTACGCCCGTTGATTCGCTTTGGGTTAATCCAGTACTCTTTGTCACAGCGCGATCTCGATGGGCAGAATTGACAAACCTGTTGGGATTGAAAATTTCATATTTGAAAGCATTATTAGAAAATCGGATGCAGCGCGAATTTGTCTATATCAAGCGGCATCTTTCGCCATCTGTAGCGAATCAAGTGACTACGTTGAAATTGCCTGGCGTTTTTTTACGGCGGGAATATCGCCGCTATTACCCAACGAGGGAAATTTCCGCCCATGTATTGGGATTTACCAACATTGACGATAAAGGACAAGAAGGTTTAGAACTCGCCCTCAATAATTTTCTGATGGGGGTATCTGGCGCAAAACGGGTGATACAAGATAAAAATGGACAAGTCATTGCCAATGTAGAAAGTATCCGTATTCCTCATCCAGGGCAAAACATTCATTTAAGTATTGATCGCCGTCTGCAATATTTGGTTTATCGAGAACTGAAAGCGGCTGTACTTCATTCAAAAGCCCGTGCAGGTTCTGTGATCATTTTGGATGTCACTTCTGGAGAAGTATTAGCAATGGCTAACCAACCCGCCTATAATCCCAATAATCGCAGTGAACTTCAAGGCAATCTTTACCGTAACCGCGTTGTCACCGATGTTTTTGAACCAGGCTCAACGATTAAACCATTTACTATCGTTGCCGCATTGGAAAGTGGAAAGTATTCCCCCACTACCCGTGTGAATACTCATCCAGGGCGCTTGCGACTCGGCAAATATATCGTCCGTGATAGCCGTAATTATGGTACGATAAATGTGGCTACGATCATTAAAAAATCAAGCAACGTTGGCGTAAGTAAAATCGCGCTCTCTCTACCCGCTAAACAATTATGGCAAACTTTAACACAGCTAGGTTTAGGGCAGATTTCGGGAAGTGGTTTTCCGGGAGAAGTGAGGGGCAATTTACCACATTTCAGCCAATGGCAATCCGCCCAAAAAGCCAGTCTATCATTTGGCTATGGTATCAGTGTAACAGTATTGCAATTGGCACGGGCTTATGCTGCAATCGCTAACGGGGGCATTTTACCGCCGATTCATTTTATCAAGGTAAAAGAAGGGGAAAAGGGACATTTCCAAAGAATTATGCAAGCAAAAACGGCGCGACAAGTGATTAAAATGCTTGAAGCGGTTGTCAAAAAAGGCGGAACAGGCACATTAGCCCAAATAAGGGGATTTAGAGTTGCTGGTAAAACGGGTACCGTGCGTAAACATATTGCAGGGGGATATTCTGATCGTGAACATTTGGCTTTATTTGCGGGAATTGTGCCAGCGAGTGCGCCGCGTTTAGTGATGGTTGTATTAATAGATATGCCCCAAGGTAAGAACTATTATGGTGGAAAAGTCGCAGCCCCCGTGTTTGCTAAAGTGATGACGGGAGCATTGCGGTTGTTAAATATTCCGCCTGATAAAATTTAGACTTGAATGGTGAATGATGAATGGTGAATGGTGAATGGTGAATGGTGAATGAAAGCGAAGTAGGGTGGGCAAGGTCTTTTTCTTGCCCACCTGTCGGCCTCTTCAGGGCAACCACAAGGGATTGC
>JAGLHR010000279.1 GCA_023143415.1 Thiomargarita sp.
AATCTTGTTTTGGGCGAGAAAAAACGGTCCGAACCATTGATAACCTCGACTTTAATAATATTATAAATTGGTAACTACTCAGGGCAACCATAAAGGATTGCCCCTACAACAATATTCTTATGAAGACAGACGAAAATATTTGTAGGGGCAATCCCTTGTGGTTGCCCTGAGTAGTTACATAAATTGTATCATTATCATGGCACTTAACTTAATAAGTGGAGAAAAAAAATATGACTTATTGCCGCAATTCACATTGTTTGCGCCCCATTTTTTCTGCGAATCTGCTTAAAACGCTGCAAAAAGGGGCTTCTATTAATTTAGTTGCGCCATCAGGGCAAGGTAGAGAAGGGCTATTAGAAAGTCTCAAAAATACGCCATTGAAAAATACACTTTTTTTATTTGTGGATATAAAAATCTACAGAGAAAATTATAAAGGGTTTATTCTGGAAATGTGGAAACAATTGAATGAAAGTGGTGAACCGCCCTTAGATTTTTTTCAATTAGTGAGCAGACTTGAGGAGATTGATCAAAACACCATTATTTTGCTACATCATTTTGATGAACTATTGAATAATATGCGTGTTGATCCAAAATTTGATGTCAAATTTTTCGACATTTTAAATAACATCTGTGATAAGGCTAAAATATCATTATTATGCGTGACGGAAAAACCACATAATCAATCCATTGTGTTTATTGATGGTGAAGTGCATAGTTATTCATGGTTAGATTTGGAAACTAAAAGGCTTCCCAAACTGGGTTATGATGAAATCAAGTTTGAGTTGAAGAATCGCAATTTATCCTTATCTTCTGATGAACTTTCTCTAATCACTTGGGTGGTGCATGAACATATCAAGCCTTACAGCCTACTCAACTTTTTTTCTGACAAAATAGCGAAGAAAAAAAATAATGATCTTGAATTGCCTCTCAGATTAGAAATGTGGCTCAAACAGTTTAATGAAACAAACAATCTGAACATGCCAATAAATTTTGTACAATTTCAAAGGTTTGCAAAAGAATTTTGCAACATGACACAGGTGAACAATAAATTGTCATTGGATTATTTCGTTGGTTTGATAACGAAGCGTTTTTCAACGATGGTTAGTGTTTTTTGTCGCCTTTTTAAAATTCGTCAAGACTAATTCACCATTAATATGAGTAAAAAACTATTTAAATCAACCGTACTTGTTGGTGGATTGACATTTGTTTCCCGCATTTTAGGTTTTATCCGCGATGTGGTTATTGCATCCGTTTTTGGGGTTGGCGCAAGTACAGATGCTTTTTTTATTGCTTTTAAAATCCCCAATTTTATGCGTCGTTTATTTGCTGAAGGCGCGTTTTCACAAGCGTTTACGCCCATTCTCAGTGAATATAAAACAAAACGCAATAAGGTTGAAATTCAACATTTAGTCGATCATGTGGCAGGGCATTTGGGTAGTATCTTGTCACTGATTACTATCATCGGTATTTTAATTGCGCCACTATTAGTCTTAATTTTTGCTCCTGGCTTTATTCAGCATCAGGAAAAATTTGATTTAACAATAATGATGCTGAAAATTACTTTTCCCTATTTGCTGTTTGTCGCATTAACGGCTTTTGCTGGGGCGATATTAAATACTTATGGGCGATTTGCAGTACCTGCTTTAACGCCAGTGTTGATGAATTTGTGTTTAATTGGAGCAGCACTCTGGTTTGCGCCCTACTTTGAACAGCCTGTGGTGGCATTGGCTTATGGAGTATTTGTTAGCGGTATTGTACAACTGCTTTTCCAATTACCTTTTTTGTATCGCTTAGGTTTATTACCCATTCCCCGTTTTAGTCGGCATGATGAGGGCGTAAAACGGGTTTATCGTTTAATGATACCAGCCCTGTTTGGGGTTTCCGTCTCACAGATTAATTTATTAATAGATACTTTGATGGCTTCTTTTTTAGTCACAGGTAGTATTTCATGGTTATATTATTCTGATCGTTTAATGGAATTTCCCCTGGCGATATTTGGTATTGCTTTAGCAACGGTGATGCTGCCCGATTTATCAAAATCAGTGGCACGCGGTGATACGCAAAATTATAATAAGACGTTAGATTGGGCATTGCGATGGGTATTTTTAATTGCTACACCATCTATGTTAGGTTTAATTATATTAGCTACGCCTATTTTAACCACGTTATTCTATTATGGCGAATTTAGCTCTAATGATGTTATTATGAGTGCGCGTAGTTTAATCGCTTATGCTTTCGGTTTATTAGGTTTTGTGTTAATTAAGGTATTAGCATCAGGCTTTTATTCCCGTCAAGATACGCGCACTCCTGTTAAAATCGCTGTGATTGCGATGATAACTAATATTGTGTTAAATCTGATTTTGATTTTGCCCTTAGCTCATGCTGGTTTAGCTTTGGCAACTTCATTAGCGGCTATATTAAATGCAGGATTGTTGTACCATGGTTTACGCAAACAGGGGGTATTTCAACCGCAACCAGGCTGGCGCAATTTTTTACTACGCACGATCTTAGCAAGTGGGTGCATGGTATTATTATTGTGGTGGGGGAGCGGCATGTTTGATTGGTTAAACATGGGTACTTTGGAACGTGCTTTACATTTATTGGGATGGATAATTGCCGGAATAGTGGTTTATTTTGGTAGTTTGATGATTTTTGGTTTTAGATTGCATCATGTTAGCTTAAAAGAAAATTGTTAATTATTAATTGTTAATTGTTGGTAACAGGGCAACCACAAGGGATTGCCCCTACATCAGAGGCAACCACAAGGAATTGTCCATAAGAATATGGGCAATCCTTTATGGTTGCCCTGAGTAGTTACGATTATTAATTATTAATTTGGAATACAACGCTTTGGATTTGGAATCCAAAGAGCAACAAAGCTAAAGCGTTGTATTCCAAAGCAACAAAGCTAAATAACTCCCCAGCGCAAATCTTTTCTTAGCCTCGAACATAATTCAACATGGAATTTATTAGAAATCTATCACGTTTCCAATATCAGGGTTGTATTGCTACAATAGGTAATTTTGATGGTGTGCATTTAGGACATCAAACGGTTTTACAACAACTGGCGAGCAAGGGCAAGGATTTACAATTACCGACGGTCGTGATTATTTTTGAACCTCAACCCCAAGAATTTTTTACGCCCGATAAAGTACCCGCCCGTTTAATGAGGCTACGTGAAAAACTGGTGGCTATGCAGTATTATGGCGTTGAACGAGTTTTATGCTTGCACTTTAATGCAAAAATGGCTGCTATTTCTGCTGAAGATTTTATTCAGAAAATCTTGGTAAAAACTTTAGGCGTGCAGCATTTGGTTGTTGGAGATGATTTTTGTTTTGGACGGAAACGTCAAGGCAATTTTGCGGGCTTGCGACAGGCAGGAAGGCAATATGGTTTTACCATAGAAAGTCAAAACACTTTTATTTTAGGCAACGAACGTGTTAGCAGTACCCGCATTCGTCAAGCATTAGTAGAAGGAAATATGCAAGGCGCACGAGAATTATTGGGTCGCCCTTATACTTTATGTGGGCGCGTTTGTTATGGAGAACAACGGGGACGCACTATCGGTTTTCCGACCGCCAATATTTTTTTGCAGCGCAGAGTTTCACCACTTCACGGCGTATTTGCGGCAAAATTGCATGGCATCACAGAAAAACCGTTGACAGGTGTCGCTAATTTAGGAACACGCCCAACATTTGATGGTCATCAATTATTATTAGAGGTACACCTCTTTGATTTTGAAAAAACCATTTATGGACGTTATGTCGAAGTCGAATTTGTGCGTAAATTGCGCGAAGAGCAGCGTTTTACCTCTTTCAATGCCTTAAAAAGGCAAATTGAAATTGATGTTCAATTAGCAAAAACCGTATTTAACGTTAGGTAACATAATTGGAAAAATATGTCAGATTCTCAAATTGAAGGAAGACTCAAGCGGCTAAAAGAACACCTCCTTGAAGAAAATAGTATTATTCATGGAGTCGTTGAAAATTTTCGTGAACTTGACAAAATAGCCTATAAGTTAGGTTTTTTGAGTCAAGAACAGTCTTTTGCAACTAATATTTCTTGGTGGCCAATGATTTCTGTACTTGGCCTTTATTCATCAGGTAAATCGACTTTTATCAATTCTTACCTGGGGCAAGAATTGCAACGCACGGGAACTCAAGCCGTTGATGACAAATTTACGGTCCTATGTTTTAGTGGTGATCAGGATGTTAAAACGTTGCCTGGTATTGCTTTAGACGCTGACCCCCGTTTTCCGTTTTATCAGATAAGCCGTGATATTGCAGAAATCACAACCAAAACAGGGCAACGCACAGATGCGTATTTACAACTCAAAACCTGTTCAAGTGAACGACTGCGCGGAAAAATATTAATTGATTCTCCAGGATTTGATGCAGACGAACAACGGACATCAACTTTGCGTATCACCCAACATATTGTTGATCTGTCAGATTTAGTGCTTGTCTTTTTTGATGCGCGTCATCCTGAACCGGGTGCCATGCGTGACACTTTGAAGCATTTGGTTTCAGAAACGATGGATCGTCCTGATTCCAATAAATTCTTGTATATTCTTAACCAAATGGACATCACTGTTCAGGATGATAATCCTGAAGAAGTGGTTGCTGCTTGGCAACGTTCTTTAGCACATGCCGGTTTAACTGCGGGACGTTTCTATCGTATTTATAGCCCTGATGTCGGCTTATCCGTTGATCAATCTCATACGAAAGAACATATTAACAAAAAGTGTAAAGCTGATCGGGAAGATATTTATGAGCGCATGAAGCAAGTTGAAATCGAACGTGCATATCGTGTGATAGGGAAACTCGAACATACCGCGAAGGATATTGAACAAAATATTGTTCCACGATTACAAAGCTTGATTCAAGACTGGAAAAGTCGGGTTTTTTGGACTGAAATTAGCTCAGGCATTTTCCTCATCCTCGTTCTTGCCGTTTTGTGGTTTGAAATGACTGGCATAAACCTCAAAGGGCTTGGTTTAGGTTCAAATGAGCCAGTAAGAATTGGAGTATTTGCTGGTATAATTGCTTTTATCGGAGCCTTCTTACACCTTAACATTTGCAAATGGAGTGCGAAAAAAATCATTAAAAAACTCCATTCTGAAAAGGAGATAAGTGAGGAAACTCGTGAGGGTTTAATACGCGCTTTTCGTAAAAATACCACTACTTTGCGAGCGTTGTTTATTTGGCTTTTCAATAAACCGGTGGGTTGGAGCAACAGAACACATAAGCGTATTACCAAAATTTTAGGTAGTGTTAATAGTTCTGTTCAGAAGCTCAATAATCAGTTTACTAATCCCTCTGGTAAAAAAACCGTTCAGCCACCGCCACCATCGAAAACCAAAACGAAATAAAATGATGAATGATGAATGGTGAATGGTGAAGTGCTGAAGTATCAGTTTTAATTTGGTGTCCATTCGAGTTGAGGCTAACTTTGAAAACGTTAGCCTCGACTTCAGTGCTAAAGTTTTTTTGTAACTACTCAGCCCCCTCGTTCCCAAGCTGGAGCATCGCTGCCATTATAAGGAATATTTATTGGAATCCATTCGAGGTTTGAGTTTTTCTTCAAAAAACTCAAACCTCGA
>JAGLHR010000028.1 GCA_023143415.1 Thiomargarita sp.
TGAAGCGTTGTACTCCAAATCACAATACCAAATCACAAAGCTAATCTAAGTTTCATAACGTGGCAATAATTGAATAGTATCATCTATCCAAATATGAATGGCGATATGCAAGGATTGTAACATTTGTTTATTCCATTCTTTTTGAGTGACTGTCAATGCTTCACTTACATCAGTTATGAATGTATCACGTTGTGAGAGTTCTACCCCTTGATTAATTGCAAAATCAATCCCTAAACCGCCAATAGCACCTATGAATGTTCCTATAGGACCACCTAAAGTACCTACTGCACCACCAGCACCCGCCAGTATTGCTTTAGAGACAAAAGGGGCTGCTAATTTTGCAAAAATACCTTTAGTCGCAGCACCTGCGACGGCTTTAGTAGCAATGCCTTTAGTAGCGGCAGTGCCTATTACTGCTTTACCCACCGCGGCGCCGCCAACAGCGAATGCTGCTCCTAAAGCTGCCCCTTTTGGACCTTTTTCATATTCTGCCATATTTATTTTATTAAATTGGCTTTCCCAATCAAGAACGAGTACTGTATTTTCTGGAACTGGCCTATCAAGATGGGTCGTATATTTTGACACAAAAACTTGAAAATCGGTTTGCATCTTTGATAGGACATTAACATAGTCATCATGTGTGTTTTGTAGTGCAGTGCGATAGGAGAATTGTAATTGTGGATCTGTGATTTCAGGGCGGAGTACAATATTTTCATAATGCTTATGTAAATATTTTTCAACATCTATTGATACGCCTTCTGAGACACTGATCGCTTCTGCACTTAAAAGATGCCCTGTTGCAGATGTTGTGGCTTCCCACAAAATTTTATAGGTTGTTGTATAGGCAAAATACCAATCAGCAAATCGATCAATACGTTTTCGCATTGTATCAAATACAACATTCAGTGCTTCATGTAATCGTATTTCTGTTTGTGCGAGTAATTGATTTCTCGCTTTTTCTAAATGGGCAGCTTGTTGATTGACGAATTTGGAGTAGTCTTGAGCGTCAGCAATAACCCGTACTTTTTTACCTTCTTTATTTTTATAGACTAATGTGACTTTAGGGCGTACTTGGGAATGTATGCCCGTTTTCACCATCGACTGATCTGGGTGTACAGCTTTGTTATAATCTAACTGTGCTAATAGGCTGTCATACCATTGTCGTCCAAACATGAGGCTTAAAAAGACGACTCCAATAATAATGAATATCCACATAAATGAGAATAACCTGGCAAGACAGCCACGTTTTTTAGGCATGAGAGGTAGTTGATTGACGACGGGAATATATTCTATGGGTTTTATTTCTGGGTGAGAAAGATCAGTTTTCTTTTTCAATTTTTTGTCGTCCAAAAGATTCTTAGGAATGAGAATTCAATAATACCTGACGAGGTTTTAGTCTTCAAAGAAAACTTCGTCACTAAACCTGACAGGTTTTTAAAACCTGTCAGGTTTGGCTGTATTCATGAATTAATTTTGAACTGTAGATAATTTGGCAATGCGAATTAAGAGTTGAACATGCGAATTAAGAGTTAAAATTGGAGTTCATTCGAGGTTTCAGCTTTGGGCGTTTTTTACCATTCATAATTCACCATTAATCATTAATAAATTATTGTATCATAATGCTCAATTTCTTCTCAAGTATCAATATCATGTTCATCAATCACTCTAAATGCGAATTAAGAGTTAAAATAGGAGTTCGAGGTTTTCGTTTTTTGAAGAAAAACGAAAACCTCGAAAACGCTTCAGCTTTGGGCGAACGACTGACAAAGCTAAAGCGTTGTACTCCTATACAAAGCTAAAGCGTTGTACTCCAGTTTCAAAAAAATTCAACTCTTAATTCGCATTCTAAAGGCAGAACTTTCCCTGTACACATTTTAACGGATTCTCTGCAATAGTCACAGGCAATCCCATTACTTCCATGAGCAAATAGTAAATGAAAAAAGCAAAACCATTTCTTAAATGGGCAGGTGGTAAAACGCAACTTCTTGAAGAAATCAGTTTAAAAATCCCATACAAAAAAAATGATAGGTTTATATATGTTGAACCATTTGTTGGCAGTGGAGCGGTTTTATTTTGGGTATTAAATCATTATCCAAATTTAGAATCTGTTGTAATTAATGATATAAACGAAGATTTAATAAATACATATAAGGTGATAAAAGAAAACTGTGATTTTCTTGTTTCTATTTTAGAGAAGTGGGAAGGTGAATATCATGCTATTGCAGGTAAGCAAGAGGTTAAAAAAGAATATTATCACGCTAAACGATCTCTTTTCAATACAAGAAAATCTGACAAAGTGACACAAACGGCTCTATTTATCTTTTTAAATAAAACTTGTTACAACGGGTTGTATCGAGTCAATAAGAAAAATAAATTTAATGTGCCAATAGGAAGTTATAAAAAACCGATGATTTGTGATAGAGAGAATTTAAAGGCTGTAAGTCATGTTTTGCAAAAAGTTGAAATCTTAAATGGAGATTTTGAAAAAACGGTTGATTATGCAAAAGAAGAAAGTTTTTTCTACTTTGATCCACCATATAAGCCATTATCAAAAACATCAAACTTTAATTCTTATGCAAAAGATGAGTTTAATGACATTGAGCAAATTAGATTAAAAGAATTTTGCGATAGTTTAAATTCAATGGGTTGTAAATGGATGTTGAGTAATTCTGATGTGAAAGGTGAGAATCCAGAGGATAATTTTTTTGATGATTTATTTGAAAAATATCAGATAAATAGAGTGATGGCAAGACGAAGTATAAATGCTAATTCTAGTAAGAGAGGTTTGTTAACAGAATTGTTAATTGCAAATTAACATGTTTTATTTAATGGTGAATGGTGAATGGTTTCGAGGTTTCAGTTTTTTGAAGAAAAACTCAAACCTCGAATGGTGAATTTTATCATTAGGCTTGTTCTTTAATAAGCGTAAATTCCTGAAGACAATATATAAATTATGAAATAAATCAATAAATTAGCGTATTAAGGAACAAGTCTATTAAAATCATTCACCATTCATAATTCACCATTCATAATTCACCATTCATAATTCACCATTAAAACTCAGTTTGCTCTCAAGTTAAAAATATCAACACCATATTCATCAATCATTTCTAACGCACATCCTCCCCCATGAACCACAGATTTTAACGGATTCTCTGCAATAGTCACAGGCAATCCCATTTCTTCCATGAGCAAACAGTCGAGATTCTTTAATAAAGCACCACCACCTGTTAATATAATACCTTTTTCTGCAATGTCAGCACTTAACTCAGGTTGTATTTTTTCCAACACTTTTTTTATCTCATTCACAATACTCATCAACAGTTCTTTTAACGCTTTTAATATATCATTGCTATTGAGTGTTAAGCTATAAATAATCCCATTCGCCAGATTACGCCCCCATACTTTAATTTCACGCCATTCTTTGGTTGGAAAAGCCAAGCCGATTTCTTGTTTAACCCTTTCAGCCGTTGCTTCACCAATCAAGGTTTTATAATGATGACGTACATAATTCATAATTGCCTGATCAAAGCGATGCCCACCTATGTAAATCGAATTGGATGAAACAACGCCATTGAGAGACAAGATGCCGATTTCTGTTGTTCCGCCACCAATATCAAGAACCATTGATCCTGTCGCTTCGCAAACGGGCATGCCCGCACCCATCGCCGCAACTATCGTTTCATCTATCAAAAAAACTTCTCTCGCGCCAGCACTGAGTACCAATTCTCGAATGGCGTTGCGTTCAAACTGAGTGGCGTTGTATGGAATACATATCAGCACCCGTGGAGAAGAGTGTAGAAACTGTTTTTGAAAAACTTTATTAAAAAAATATCGCAACATCTTTTCAGTGAGATTAAAATCAGCAATAACCCCATCTTTAATAGGGTGTATTACGCTAAGATGTTTAGGGGTGCGCCCTAATACTTGTTTTGCTTCTATACCAATTGCGCGGATGGTTTTTGTCTGATCACCATTATCTTGAACGGCGACAACAGAGGGTTCATCAATGACAATGCCTTGCCCTTTGACATAAATCAACGTGTTAGCGCTGCCAAGATCAATGAAAATATCTTTTGAAAAAAGTTTGTGTATATGTTTTAACATATTTCTCCATTCTAAAAAGTAAACTTAAAATTGATGATGCGAATTAAGAGTTAAAATAGGAGTCCAACGCTTCAGCTTTGGGGACAAAGCTGAAGCGTTGTACTCCAAATAACAAAGTTAATGTTGGATACCAAAGAACAAAGCTGAAGCGTTTTCGAGGTTTTAATTTTTTGAAAAAAACTCAAGCCTTGAATGCTTCAGCTTTGGCAGTTTTTTTGGAATCCAACAGCTTTGGAAATGAAAAAATAAGAAAATCAAGTTTTATGAAAAAATCGTAACTATTCAGCCTTAAAATGCGAATAAATGGAGTTTGAGGTTTTAGTTTTTTTTGAAACGAAAGCCTCGAAAACGCTTTAGCTTTGTGCGTATTGGAGTACAACGCTTTAGCTTTGTTGCTCTTTTTGGAGCGCATTCGCATTTCAAGGCTGAGTAGTTACAAAAAATTTAGGTATTTTTTTAATGGCATAAGGTGTGCAATTAAAAAATATGGCTTAAAAAAGAGTATTGAACTTTTAATCAATACTTGATAGTGACAGTAAAGCAAAAAACAGTCCAAAATATGAAATTCAAGGTTCAATTTTTAGTAACTACTCAGCGCCTTGAAATCAATTTCAAAGCGAAAAGCCAAAGCAGGCTTCTAAATTCCACCGATGAAATCGGTGGAATTTGGTGAAATTTGGAAGCACCTTGCGTAACATCAGTTAGTCTGCTTTAGCCTCGAATGCTTTCAGCCTTGCAATTTATTTCAAGGCTGAATCGTTACCAAATTTATTGAGGTTTTTTCGGTTTCTAAAAATGACATAGAGTGTCAAAAATATGACATGAAAATGGCAAAGAGGGTTGCACCAATATTTCTAAAACGCCCAAAGTAAGACAATGATGAACATTCCCAATTACAAAAATATTAAACTCATTTACGAAAGTACCAACTCTTTCGTTTTTCGTGCGATAAATCAGGATAATCAACAAGTTATCCTCAAAATGCTCAAAGAAAATTACCCATCGCCTGAAGAATTGACGCGCTATCAGCAAGAATATGACTTCATGCGTTGCCTAGCCGATTTGGATGGCGTTATCAAAGTCTATTGTTTTGAAAAATATCAAAATACGCAAGTGATCTGTTTAGAAGATTTTGGCGGCGAGTCTTTAAAGTATTGGCTAACAATGCGTTCCTTTAGTCTGGATGAATTACTTACCCTTGCTATTCGTATCAGCGATATTTTGGAAGAAGTGCATAAAAAACACATTATTCATAAGGATATTAATCCCACCAATCTCGTTTGGAATCCTGTGACTGATGTGCTGAAAATGATTGATTTTGGAATTGCCACCAAATTATCACAGCAACAGATTACGTTTAAAAACCCCAATGTTTTAGAGGGAACTTTAGCCTACATCTCCCCAGAACAAACGGGGCGGATGAATCGCGCTTTGGATTATCGCACTGATTTTTACTCACTGGGCGCAACGCTTTACGAATTATTTACTGGCGTTGTGCCTTTTAATGCGACAGATATGATGGAATTAGTTCATTGTCATATCGCCAAACAACCCGCGCCGCCTTTTGAATTGATGGAAATGGCAAAAGAACAGGATTTGATAAAAGGGGTAAAAAAAGCGATTTCTGCTATCATATTGAAATTATTAGAAAAAATAGCTGAAGATCGCTATCAAAGCCTCTATGGACTCAAAGCCGATCTTCAGGAATGTCAGCTTGCTTTGTCTGAAGGTAAAACACTTGAATCTTTTACTCCGGCTCAAAACGACATTTCTGCTTCCTTTCAAATTCTGGAAAAACTTTATGGGCGTGAACAGGAAATAGAAACCTTATTCGCCGCTGTTGAGCGCGTTGCTGCCAGTTCATCATCAAATAAATTGGGTAAAAACGGGGTTGAGGAACAGCAGAGAACTTCTGTTTTTTTAAAAGGTTCTCAAAGCGAAATCATGTTAGTCGCTGGTGATTCAGGTATTGGTAAGTCGGCATTGGTTAAAGAAGTTTATAAATTGCTCACAGACAAACGGGGCTATTTTATCACCGGAAAATTTGACACATTCCAACGCAATATTCCTTACAGTGCTATTGTTACCGCTTTTGGAGAATTAGTGCAACAACTCCTGACGGAAGGCGAAACTCAATTAGCACAATGGAAAGAGAAAATCTTAACCGCCATGGGTAGTAATGGACAAGTCATTATTGATGTCATTCCAAAGATGGAACGGATTATTGGGCAACAACCGGCTCTTCCTACTTTAGAAATAACAGAATCAAAAAACCGTTTCAACTTGGTTTTTCAAAACTTTATACGGGTATTTTGTCAACCGGATCATCCCTTAGTGATTTTTTTAGACGACTTGCAATGGATAGATTCGGCAAGCCTGAAATTATTAGAAATGGTGATGACGGATAGGGATACCACTGCCCTATTCTTGATCGGGGCTTATCGGGATGTTGAACCAAATCATCCTTTAATAATGGCGTTTGACGTACTCCGTAAAGAAAACGTGATCATTAATCAAATCACCTTAAAGCCTTTAGCTTGTGAAGAGATTAATCAATTAATTACAGAGAGTTTGCATCAAAAAGCGGTGGATTCACTGAAAAATGTGGTGATGCGTAAAACAAAGGGCAATCCGTTTTTTGTGAATCAATTTCTTCACCGTTTGTATGAAAACAACTTACTCCATTTTGTTTCCAAAAGAGGCAGTTGGGAATGGGATTTAGAAAAAATTGAGACGGTGAATATCACCGATAATGTGGTGGATTTTATGATTTGCCAATTGAAAAAATTGCCTCAATCAGCGCAGCATGTTTTACGTTTAGCCGCATGTATGGGTAATTATTTTGATTTGGATACCTTATCTCTCATTTATAAAAAGTCTGTTTCCGAAACTTTCAATGATTTGATGCCGGCGATGATGAAAGGAATTATTTTATCCACCACACAATTGGAAATCATGATTAAAGAGGAAAATTCGCCTTATACGATTCGCCATTTTCGATTTCTCCATCATCGTTTTCAACAGGCGGCTTATGCCCTGGTTGATGAGGTTAAGAAAAAATCGGTGCATTTACAAATAGGGCGTTTGTACCTTCAAAATATCCCAGGCGAAGCGTTAGAAGAACAAATTTTTCATATTGTTGGACAACTTAATCTTGGCTTTGAATTGGTTGAAGAAGAATCACTGCGATTAAAAATGGTTCAACTGAATTTGAAGGCGGGAGAAAAAGCGAAAGAGGCAACGGCTTATGCTGCCGCTAAACAATATTTTAGCATTGGGCGGAAGATATTGCAGAGTCAACTTTGGGAAGAACATTATGACTTAACTTTTGCTTTATACAAGGAAGAAGCCGAAGTGGAATATCTCAATGCTCACTTTGAGCAGTCAGAGGCTTTGATTCAAGAGATACTGGTTCATGCCAAATCGCCATTGGAGAAGGTGGAAATTTATAGAATGCTTGTGGTTCAATATACCATGAAAGGGGAATATGTCGAAGCGGTTAAAATCGGGCGAGAGGGGTTACGGTACTTAAATATTGATTTACCGGAAAGCGATTTCAAAACCGCTTTTAAAAAAGAAATGGCTAAAGTCAATCTGGGCAACAGAACGATTGGCTCACTGGTGAACCAAGATAAAGTTACCAATCGGGAAATTATCCTTGCCATCAGATTATTAAGAACGATGGCTATCCCCGCTTACTTTTTCGATCAAGATATCTGGTTTCTTCTGACAATGAAAAATGTCAATTTATCTCTAACGTATGGACAAATAGCAGAAACGCCTCCCATTTTCTGTGCTTATGGTATTATACTCGGCACCATTTCCAGAGATTATCAAGCGGCTTATCAATTTGGTTTGGTTGCTATTGAAATCAGTGAAAAGCTCAATCGTTATAAATGTCAAACGAAGACAATGATGGGTGGTTTTTTGATGCCCTGGGTAAAACATATCAAATATAGCATAGCGGTGACTGACGAGGGGTATAAAGCTGGGCTGGAATCGGGTGATTTACAATATGTTGGTTATTTGATGATTTTGCAGCTTTTTAATCGGTTCTATCAAGGTGAAAATTTGCAAAATATTTTATCAGAAATTTCAAAAGGGTTGTCTTTTAACAGAAAAGCCAAGAATCAATTTCCAATGAACCTGATATTAGGCTTTCAAATGTTCGTTTTCAATTTAACGGGATTGACAGAAAGTCGAGAAGATTTTCATAATGAAGAAATGAGTGAAGCGCAATATCTGGAACAGAACCAAAAACATCAAAGCATTCTATGTTACTGTTTTATATTGAAATCTCAAATCCTTTATCTCTATGGTGAACCTGCCCGCGCAATTCAGTGCGCTATCGAAGCCGAAAAGCGATTTGATTTTATTCGTGGCGTTGTCACGCTCGTCGATAGTCACTTTTATTATTCACTGAGTTTACTTGCTCTTTACAACAGCGTTTCAGCGGAAAAACAGGTAGAATATTGGAATAAAGTAGAAGAGAAGCAAAAGCAGATGAAAATCTGGGTTGATCATTGTCAAGAAAATTTCTTACACAAGTATCAATTAGTCGCTGCTGAAATCGCCCGTATTTCTGACAAAGATTCAGAAGCGGTTTATCTCTATACCCAAGCGATAGCTTCCGCTAAGAAAAATGGATTTGTCCAAGATGAAGCATTGGCTAATGAATTAGTTGCCCAATTTTGGTTAGCTAAGGGCTTTGAGCAGTATGCCAATATCCATCTCCGCGAAGCACATTATGCTTACCAGCAGTGGGGGGCAGTGGCTAAAATTGCGGATTTGGAGGAAAAATACCCCTTGTTATCCTCAACGCCAGTTTCAACTTCCACCGTTTTAAGAACGCAAAATATGCTATCGACTCAAACGACTTCCAGTTACTTAGACTTAAATAGTATGGTGAAAGCGTCTAATGCCCTGTTAGGGGAAATCGTTTTGAGTCGTTTATTAAAAAAAATGATGCAGATTGTCATTGAAAATGCTGGGGCAGAAAAGGGTTTTTTGCTACTGCCGCAACAAGATAAGTGGTTTATTGAAGCGGAAGGGCATGTTAATAATACTGATGTCACTGTTTTGCAATCCATCGCGCTTGAAAAAAGTGAACAAGTTTCGGCAAATATTATTCACTATGTTGCTCATACTCAAGAAAATGTCGTGTTGCACGATGCCACAGAATCTAGCCACCATTTTAGCCACGATCCGTACCTCGTCAAATTCTGTCCAAAATCGCTATTATGTGCGCCGTTGATCAATCAAGGAGAATTAACAGGTATTTTGTATTTAGAAAACAACTTGATGACAGGCGCATTTACACAAGAAAGGTTGGAAGTGTTAAATCTGTTATCCTCGCAAATCGCACTTTCTATTAAAAATTCCTTATTATACAATAATTTAGAAGAAAAAGTGGCAGAACGTACTCGTGAACTGGCACAAGAAATCGTCGTCAGAAAAAGCGCAGAGAAAACGGCGAAAGTGGCGAACAAAGCGAAAAGTGCTTTTTTGGCAAACATGAGCCATGAACTTCGCACGCCACTCAACGCGATTTTGGGCTTTGCCCAAATTATGACTCGTAGCAAAAAACTTGATCATGAAAACCAAGAAAATATCGGTATTATCAGCCGTAGCGGCGAACATCTCCTGACACTTATCAATCAAGTACTTGATCTAACAAAGATTGAGGCTGAACGAATTACCCTTAATGAAATCCAGTTTGATTTATACCGTTTGTTGGATGATTTAGAAGATATGTTCAACCTCAAGGCGGATGATAAACATTTACAATTGATTTTTGAGCATGAGCCATCCGTTCCACAATATCTTCTTGGTGATGAAGTTAAATTACGGCAAGTGTTGATTAATTTGCTGAATAATGCCCTTAAATTTACTAAAGAGGGCGGTGTGATAGTGCGTGTGAAAGAAGCGGTTTCTGAAGAAGGCAAGCCCATTTCTCAACTTCACTTTGAAGTCGAAGATACGGGACCCGGTATTGCATCTAATGAGTTAGATCAACTCTTTGAAGCCTTTGTGCAAACGAGTACAGGCAAACAAACTTCTGAGGGAACCGGCTTGGGTTTAACGATTAGTCGTCAATTTGTCCAATTAATGGGCGGAGAGATGATTGTGAAGAGTGAAGTTGGGCGTGGCACGACGTTTGAGTTTAGCCTGCAATGTCAATTAGCGGAGGCGAGTGATATTAAAAAAACGACCTCTAAAAAACAAGTGATCGCTTTGGTACAAAATCAACCCCGCTATCGGATTTTGGTTGTGGATGATAAATGGCCAAGTCGGCAATTGTTGATCAAACTGCTTAGTCCTCTTGGCTTTGAGATTCAGGCGGCAGAAAATGGTCAAGAAGCAATTGAGATTTGGGAAAAATGGCAACCACATTTGATTTGGATGGATATGCGGATGCCAGTGATGGATGGCTATGAGGCGACTCAGCGGATTAAGGCTCAACTTTCAGGACAAGCAACGGCTATCATCGCCCTGACAGCCAGTGCTTTAGAAGAAGAACGGGCAATTGTTCTTGATGCGGGTTGTGATGACATGTTACGGAAACCCTTTCGGGAAAGCAATATCTTTGAAGTCATGCACAAACATCTTGGGGTGCGTTACATTTATGAAGAGGAGATTGCAGAGCCAGAAAACGAGGAGGAGATCAAAATCCCAAATCTCGCTGCTCAAATGGCTAAATTACCAGAATTTCTATTTGCACCACTTCAAAATGCCATAGAATGCGCGGATTTACAAGCCATGAAGCCGCTTATTGAGCAGATAAGTGAAAACGAGAAACCATTGGCTAAGACATTGAATAAATTGGCGAAAAATTTTCGTTTTGATATACTTCAAGAAGTCCTTGAAGAAATGGTTTAAGAAATTCTGATTCAGAACAATCGGATTTCTATTTTCTATACGAATTTGATTTCCGTGAAGGTTATTTTTAGTCATTCAAAAAAATCCGAAAACTTGAATGTTTAAAGTATATATTGACGCAACCAAAGGAATCAATTATGAGCGAATTATATGAATCAGAACGTGAGAAGAACCACAAAATGCCTCCATCAATCATAGCTACTTGCAAACCAAAATTGTATTAGCACTAGCGGAAAACAAGAAATTTACGCCTTTTGTTGAACTGAGTCTTGATGCAAGTCAAATTGATTTAAGCCAATTTGGTTTAAAAGCGAAAGATGAACTTGTGCCTGACGTATGCCTCTACAAGGGGGTTCACAAGTTTGAACCCCTTGGCGATGCCTCTAAAAGAAGCGATATGCCTTTATTAGTCGTTGAAGTTCTCTCACCAACCCAAAGTACGGAGGAAATTTTAGTGAAATTTAAAGCGTATTTTGCCCTTGGCGTTAAATCGTGTTGGTTAGTTATTCCAGCAACCGCAGTGATCGCAATCTATTCAACCCAAGGTTTTGAAAGCTTTGGCAGTCAAGATACGGAAATTTTTGATAAAACCTTAGATATTCATTTATCAATCCAAAATATCTGGGGTTAGACACGAAGAAATGGTTTCGAGGTTAAAGTTTTTGTGAAGCAAAAACTCTAACCTCGAAAAGCGATTTTTTTGAAAGGGCAATCACAAGGGATTGCCCCTACATAAGAATTATGAATACGACGCTGGCTTTACGTTTTCTTGGGTTTGTTGTTAGCCGATGATTTATTAGCATGTCGTAGCGCGTCTATAGTCACCACAGCTAAACCGCCGATGAATACCAATAATACAACAATTATTAACCATTCCATCACAGAACCTCCAATTCATCAATTTTTTTGTATGCCGTTTTATTGATCCAAATAATTCCAATGGTTACAGCGAATGTGGCTACTGTACCAACTATAATAAGAAAAGTTGGGGCTTGATTGTAGTTTTGAACCAACCAAGCAACTAAAGAAATATCTGTTGCAACAAGTATTGCAAATACCACTTTTAACCATCCTATTTCTTCTTTCAACTTATCATTTTTTGACATAGTTTCACTTTATTAATTATTCATCAAAAAAAATTTCTATAGAGGTTTTTGTAAAACTATACTCAGCGCGGGAATAAATTTTCAGGCAAAAGTTTCGCGGAGCGAAACTTTTGCCTGAAAAACTTTTTAGAATTCGATTCGAGGTTTAAGTTTTTCTTCAAAAAACTTAAACCTCGAATAAAGTTTTTTCTTCAAAAAAACTTTAGCCTCGAATTAAAAAAACTTGGTTTATTATCTCACTAAAAACGGTTTTTTTACCTCATTAAAAAGTGATCGAGGCTTACAGTTTTTTGAAGAAAAACTGTAAGCCTCGATCATTTATAACTGCGCTCAGTATATAAAGCAAGTTTTGCAAGAAGCACCATAATCAAATTATAACATAAAGAACTTCTTGCAAAACTCTAAATATCATTAGTTTAAGAAATCCGATTTTTGAAAAAATCTGATTTCTAATTATCTTCTTCTCATCACACGCAGCTTTTCTCGATTCTCATCCTGCGTTTTGCAATCAATGCACTTTATTGCGGTAGGCCTAGCTTCCATGCGATGGATACCAATTTCAGCTCCGCAACTCACACACAAACCATATTCGCCACTCTCAATCGTTTTCATGGCAGTATCAATTTTTTTAATTAATTTACGCTCCCTATCCCGAGTGCGTAATTCTATTGAAAACTCTTCTTCATGCGAAGCCCGATCATTCGGATCGGGAAAATGTTCAAAATCATCCTGCATATGATGCACAGTCTTATCGACTTTTCCCATTAAATTACTTTTCCATTGCAACAAAATTTGCTCAAAATGTTTAAGTTGTGCCTCATTCATATATTCTTCCCCCTCGCTTTTATGATAAGGGGTGAAGATGAGTTCAATCGTGTTAGCATCAGACATGATTTACTTTCCTTTAAAAAAATGGTGACCACTCAGCCTTGAAATTGCAAGGCTGAAAGCTAAAATCTGTTAAAACAGAGTCATTATTAGTGAAAATTCGTTTATTTCGTCAATTCGCTGTACTATTAGCATATAAACTTCAACAACATTGCATTAATTATACCATAAAACATGCCCTGGACTATTTTTTCCCTCATTTTTTTATTACTCACCGCCTGTAGCCAACCACCGCCCCCTACACGTACTGCTAGAAAATCCTCTACTCATCTCGTAAAAACAACAATAGTTAAACCGCAACCTTTAAGCACATCAGCCGTTTACACGGGCAGTTTACGAGCGAGGCGCATTGCACGTATTTTCACGCAAGAAACAGGGCGTATTACTCATTTACCCTTTTACGAAGGTGATAGCGTTAAAGCGAATGCACTGCTTATACAATTAGATGATGCCCTTTTAAAAGCAGAATTAGATAAGGCGATAGCGACTCATAAATATGCCCGTCTCAATGTACGCCGTTTAGAGAAGTTGGCAAAAAAGCATTTAGTTTCCGCAGATGAATTATTACGCGCACAAACGGAACAGGAAATTGCCAAAGCAGAAGTTATTATATTGCGAACTCGTTTAAGCTATACCAAAATTACAGCCCCATTTTCTGGCATCGTTACAGCCCGTTTAGCAGAACCGGGCGATGTGATTAATGCGAATACTCACCTATTAACCCTCATTGATCCTGCTTCATTAATCATAGAAACCAATCTCTCAGAAAAACGCTTATCACAAGTTAAACCGGGAGAAATCACTTCTGTTCAAATTGACGCACTTGGAACAAGAAGGTATAAAGGCATTATCTCACGCATTCATCCCACCATTGATTCCCATACCCGTTTTGGACTGATAGAAATCGCTTTGCGCCCTTTACCCAAAGGGGTACAAGAAGGACAATTTTGCCGCGTTACTTTGATAAGCCAAATATCACCCAAATTGAGTTTACCTTACAGTGCGTTACGTCGAGATCGTGAGAGCGAATATGTATTTTTAGTGGATGCGAACAACAAGGCGCAACGACAAAAAATACGCGGTGGGCAGCGTTTAGCTGATAGAGTAGAAATACTGGAAGGAATAAAAATAGGACAAGCTATTGTTATAAAAGGTTTTTTAGGATTGGAAGCGGGTAAAAAGGTGCAGATTGTGGAATAATGAATTGTTCAATTTGAAACGAGGTTTAAGAAATTCTGATTCAGAACAATCGGATTTCTATACTAATGAGAATTGAATAATACACGAAACTAAACCTGTCAGGTTTGGCTTGAAAGTTTCGGATGTGATTAAAGTACGAAACACCCACATTTTCATTTTATGAAAATAAATGGTGGGTTTCGCGAATGCGAAACCCACCCGACTTTAACTCTCATTTTCCATCGTGGATAAAGCGTCTTCAACTGTTTTTTTTACGAATGGATAAAAATGTTCAGCCAGTTTAAATAATTCAGTGCAAGCAATATTTAACTTTCCCTCTGTTTCCGTATAATTCTTTTTGGAATTAAGGATGGCCTTTTTTATTAAAACAGGATGCCGCTTGCTATTAAAACCTGTTAAATCCGTTTATTACGTCAATCCGTTGTACTTATATTATCTCATTTTGTAACTACTCAGCGGTTAGCCTTGAAATCAATTTCAAGGCTAAAAGCTAAAGTCTGTTAAAACAGACTAAATTCG
>JAGLHR010000280.1 GCA_023143415.1 Thiomargarita sp.
TCATCGTTATAAGTCAAAAATCGTCAAAAGTAGGGTGGGTAGAGTGAAACGAAACCCACCATTTGGTTCGGTGGGTTTCGCTCTCGCTCTACCCACCCTACAAAAAAACATTTTAAATCAAATACTTAAATACTTATGACTAACGATGAGAGCTCTAGCTTGGGAACGAGGGGTCAATAAAATGAGGTTTAAGAAATCCGATTTTTCCAAAAATCGGATTTCTAAGCTCAAAAACGAATAGGGGCGGATAGGTTCATCATTTATTTTCTAAATGATGTATTTATTCTGAAAATTCTGAAATTCTCAAATTCTGATTCAAAAAATGGACTCCAAAATGACTTTTTACAAAAAATGTTAATAGAAACATTCAAAGAATCCCTTAAAAAGGGAGAAGATTCATCGCGGCAATTCAAAGAAAAAATAACCCACATTGACAAATTAGCCGTTGAAATAGCTGCTTTTGCCAATACCAATGGGGGACAAATCTATGTTGGCATTGATGATAACGGTGCTATTAAAGGGCTATCATCTGATGACATCAAACGTTTAAATCTCTGGATTTCCAATGCAACATCGCAGAAAATAGAACCGCCCATATTTGTGCAAACCCAGATTGTTTTAGAGAATGACAAAAATGTCATGATCATCACTGTTCCAATGGGAACAAACAAACCTTATCGCGTCAACAAAAGTGAATTTTGGGTAAAAAATGGGGCGGATAAACGGAGAGCAAGTCGAGAAGAATTGTTCAGATTAATGCAATCGTCAAATCGTTTATATGCTGACGAAATGTCAACAGAAATCGGAATAGATTCCTTTGATTTTTTCTACTTTTCTGAATTTTACCGACTAACTTATGAAGAATTGCTGGAAGAAATCACTATCAGTAAAGCATCGCTTTTAGAAAATCTTAAATTAGCCAAGGCGAACAATTTAACTCTAGCAGGGCTACTCTTATTTGGTAAAGATGTTGAATTGATCAAACCGCAATTCTGTATTAAAGGAACTTGCTACATAAATGAAGATGAATTTTGGGATAAAGAAGATATGGGGGGCAAACTTTTTGAACAACAAAAAAAAGGCGTTGATTTTATCCTCCGCAAATTGAGACGAAGACAAACAGATAAAGATTTTAACTCCCCAGGTGAATTAGAAATTCCAGCACCCGCGCTAAAAGAAGCGATTGCCAACGCCTTGCTACACAGAGATTATTTTATTAATTCCTCTATCTTCATCAATATTTTTAATGATAGAATTGAAATTGTCAGTGCCGGCACTTTACCCAATACGCTCAATGTTGAAAACATAAAGTTAGGGCTTCATATTGAACGTAACCCAATTATTCTGTCATTTATGGCAAAATTTCCGGGAACAGGTTATACTGGCAGAGGAAGCGGTATTCCAAGAATGTTGCGATTATGTCAAGAAAAGAAGGTGCCATTAAAATTGATCAATGATACGGATCGCAACCAGTTTAAAGTGATATTTTATCGAAAAATATCCTCAAATTGAAAAAACCATTTCACAATCTCCGTTTAAAAATCATGCTATTTTTACGTTCTCTACTCTTTTACATAGGAATGGTTTTAGCCACATTCGTCTTTTCCTTCATAGCACTGCTCTTATTGCCTTTACCCCTTCAACAACGTTACAAAATAATGAAAGGGTGGGCATATTTTATCCTATGGTGGCTAAAAAAAACCTGCAACCTGACTTATCAAGTAGAAGGAATCGAAAATATTCCCAAATCAGCCTGTCTCATTTTAAGCCAACATCAATCCGCATGGGAAACCATTGCTTTTCAAAAAATATTTCCAATACAAATTTGGATTTTGAAACGTGAAATACTAAAAATACCCTTTTTTGGTTGGGCAATAGCCATTCTTAAACCCATTACAATTGATCGCAAAAATATCCGTCAATCAATGCAAAGAATTATTGAACAAGGAAAGCAGCGTTTAGCGGAGGGATTATGGATAGTGATTTATCCAGAAGGCACACGACTTATGCCAGGTGAAAAAAAACGTTATGGTATCGGCGGAGCAATGTTAGCCGAAAAAAGTGGTTATCCCGTTGTTCCAGTGGCACTTAATTCTGGAGAATTTTGGCCTTCAAGCTCTTTTATAAAACGCCCTGGAACAATTAAGGTTATTATTGGCCCAGCAATTGATTCTAAGGATAAAAATTATAAACAAATCAATGCGTTAGTAGAACAATGGATAAACGATGTTAATGATGTGAATTAAGAGTTAAAATTTTTTTGAAGGAGTACAACGCTTTAGCTTTGT